>NZBI01000025.1 GCA_002687825.1 Nanobdellota archaeon | reverse complement strand
GTTAGCTCTAAAAAAGCTTCTACAATTAGAAGTGATATTTATGGCAGACTAGTCTGCCATAATATATTTTATAGTTCTGTCGAGATTTAGGACAGAGCCGTTAGTATTTAACTTTTTCTTATCCAAAAACAATTCATTTTTTTATATAACTAATTAGATGATTTGCAATTTCTCCTGATATGTTATATTTGCTGATTCCTTCATGAATTGTTAAATCGCATGCTGTATTTATCTCATTTAGGTAATAGCCATTTTTAGTCGTGAATATATCAATAAAACTGACTCTTCCATCAATTTTTCTAGCTACGTTTTCAGCGAACTTCAGCAGATCTTTTGGCGGGTTCTTATAATGTTTAATCATTTGATTTTCGCAAACGCTGCATTTCCAATTCTGTTCTGGAGAATCCCAAAAAACTGCATTCTTTAAAGCTTTAAATCCTATTACAATAACCCTATTTAATCTCTGATGATCAATAAATCTTTGTAAAACAAGGTCTTGCATAGGAACTTTGTTAATTTTCTTAAGATGTTTAATATTGTCCTTATCAAACTTAAAACAAAATTCCCCCTGTCCTTGACTAGTTATTGGTTTTACGATTATCTTATCCCATTCTTTTACTTTTTCTTTAATGATCGGAGTCGCTTTACTCTTTCTTATTTTTATTGATTCAGCACAAGGAATTTTATTTTTCATTGCAAATATGCTTGAATTTAATTTATCACTTGTTAATCTTATTGTTTCTGCAGTATTTATAACCGTATAGCCTTCTTTCTTAAGGTCATTGAAAATGCTATAGATGTTATACGGATTTGCAGTTCTGGAATGGATTATTGTACTGTTGGGCGAACAACCGCTCTTTTTCAAATATTTTCGCAAATTCTTTACACTTGTAATACCACAAGAATATCCCTTTAGGTTAATTTCCTTTGCAATAAATTCTGCGTAACTCTGTCCATCTAATGTTCTAACAATAACTACATCGGGTATAGGCATAGATAATAAACAAGTTCTGAAGTATTTAACTTTTTCTTATCCAAAAACAATTCTAGCATCTACAACTTTTCCATTTTCTTCATTTAAAATAAAAGGATTAATATCTAATTCTGTAATATCTTTATGTTTGATGGGAATCTCAGAAACTTTAATCAAAATCCTTTTTAATAATTCAACATTTAATTTTTTTCCTCTAAAACCATAAAATAATTTTTTAGCTCTTAATTCCTCAATCATTTCTTTAGCATCATGTTTGTTGATAGGACATTTCCTAATACTAATATCTTCTATAATTTCAGTTAAAATTCCACCAACTCCAAATAAAATAACATGATTAAAAACTTCATCTTTCTTTATCCCCATTATTAGATTTTCACCTTTAACAAAATCTTGTACCATTATACCATCTAATTTTAGCTTCTTTCTTTTAGCTATAGAATCTAATTCTGAAAAACTTTTTTCAATTTCTGTTTGTTCCTTAACTATTCTAACCCCATCAACATCAGTCTTATGTAAAGCATCATCGGAAATAATTTTTAAAACAAAAGGTAATTTTAATTTAATTTCATCAACATTATTAACTAATTGATTTTTCGCAACAGGAACAAACTTACTTAAGAACTCCTCAGCTTTATAATCATTATATACTCTTTTCATACTTTTTAGATATATATCTTTCTTTAAATATTTTATGAAGAACAAAAGAAAAACTTATATAATTCCTAATTTAAAGTCTTACTAGGTGATTAAAGTGGCCGATCTAATGTATTTTTATGGGACAGAGTGTAAGCACTGTATAAAAATGAAACCTTTAATCGCTAAATTAGAGAAAGAAGAAAAAGTCAAAATAAAAAAAATAGAAACATGGCATAATTCTGTGAACAAAAAACTTTTAGGAAAATGCGATGATGGACAATGTGGTGGAGTTCCTTTCTTCTTCAATTCAAAAACAAAAAAAACCATTTGTGGATCAACTTCATACTCAAAACTAAAGTCTTGGGCACTAAATAAATAGGTGATATAGTGGAAAAAGTTATAGAAAAGTTTTCAGTTAAGTACTTGCAAATTCTAAATGAAAATGGTAGTTGTGACGATAACCTAAAACCTTCATTAACAAATAAAGAAATAAAAAAAATGTACGAATTAATGATTCTAACAAGAGCATTTGATGAAAAAGCTTTGAAATTACAAAGACAAGGACGTTTAGGAACTTTTGCTTCCATAAAAGGACAAGAAGCTTGCCAAATTCCCTCAGCAATTCAATTTTTAAAAGAAGATTTAGTAGTTCCAGCATTTAGAGAACATGGCTTATATATAACACTTGGATTACCAATAGAAATGCTTTTCCAATCATGGTCAGGTGATGAACGCGGTATGAAAATGCCAGATAAAGTTAACATCTTACCCATCTCAATTCCTGTTGGTTCTCATCCATTACACGCAGTAGGTGCCGCAATGGCATTTAAATTACAAAAAAAGAAATCAGTAGCAATAACATTTTTTGGTGATGGAGCAACTTCAGAAGGAGATTTTCATGAAGCAATGAATTTCGCCGGAGTTTACAAAGCACCAGTAGTATTTTTTTGCCAAAACAACCAATTCGCTATCTCAACACCAATAAAAGAACAAACTGCATCTTCTACTCTAGCTCAAAAAGCAATAGCTTACGGATTTGAAGGAATACAAGTAGATGGCAATGATGTTTTCGCTGTCTACAAAGCAACAAAAGACGCTTTACAAAAAGCAAGAAATGGCAAAGGACCAACTTTCATAGAATGCTTTACTTATAGAATGGCAGATCACACAACTTCAGATGACGCATCAAAATATAGAAAAGACTCAGAAGTTAAAAAATGGGAAATAAAAGATCCAATCTTAAGATTAAAAAAATATATGATTAAAAAAAATATTTTCTCCGAACAATTTGAATTAGAAACAAAAAGAAACGCAGAACAAAAAGTTGAGGAAGCTGTCAAAAAAGCAGAAGCTATACCAAAAGAAAAAGCAGAAGAAATGTTTAATTATACATATGAAAAATTAACTCCAGAATTAAAAGAACAAAAAGAAAATGTTAGAAATGAAAATAAATGACTATAAATGGAGGGTAATACCCTATGAATCAAGCTCCGCTTCTTGGAATGCAGCGATTGATCATGCATTACTCGAAGTTATGAAAGAAAGAGTTAAAAGCGGCGAAAATGTAACTCCTGTTCTAAGAACTTATCAATTCTCAAGAGGAACTATAACTTTAGGCTATGGACAAAATGGATCAAACTTCGACAGATCAAAATTAAATGGTTATGACATAACAACAAGAATAAGTGGTGGTGGTCATATGTTTATTTCTCCTAGAGATGTAAACTACTGTACTATACTTCCAAGATCACTAGCCCCAGAAGACTTAATAGGGTCATATAGAATGTTAAACGAACCTATTGCAAATGCGCTAAGAGAATTGGGATTTAATGCAAGAATTGGTAGAACTTCTATAAAAGTCGATACAACCGAAGAAAAAACTTTAGTAGGGGTAGCACAAAAGGCAGGAAATGGAGTTTTGCTACAACATGGAAGCATCTTGTTTGATGATTATACTAAAGAAATTTTCGACATTTTAAACGCAGATGAAGAAGAAATAAAAGTTTGGAAAGAAAAAATAATTGCTCTATCAATGATAAATGGAAAAGTAGATCCGGTAACGATTGCAAAAGAAATAGAAAGACAGTTCCAAGATAAATCACATTCTCAACTAGATCAAAGAGAACTGGAGGTAGCAAAAAGATTGTATGAAAGCACTTACAACAATCCAGAAGTAGTGGGAATGGGCCCCAAAATTAGAGATCACATTTGCATACTTGAAGGCTTAATGACAAAAAATTATCAAACACATTTAGAAGATAATTCAGGACTTGAAAATGACACGACTTAACTTAGTAGAAGCTATTAATTTAGCTCTAAAACAAGAAATGAAAAAAGACAAGTCAGTAGTTCTTATAGGCGAAGATATAGGAGAAGACGGCGGAGTTTTCAGAGTAACAGATGGTCTAGCAAAATTATATGGAAATGAAAGAGTTATGGATTCTCCTTTGGCAGAATCAGGTATAGTTGGAACTTCTATAGGAATGGCGATCGCGGGTCTAAAACCAGTTGCTGAAATGCAATTTGAAGGTTTCATAATGCCAGCTCTAGACCAATTAATTAATCACGCTTCAAGAATAAGAAACAGATCAAGAGGAAGATTTACATGTCCTTTAGTTGTTAGATGCCCAACAGGCGGCGGAATAAAAGCTTTAGAGCATCATTCCGACTCTCCAGAAACTTACTTAATTCACACTCCAGGACTAAAAGTTGTAATGCCTTCAACTCCGTATGATGCAAAAGGTTTACTTATTTCTTCAATAAGAGATCCAGATCCAGTAATATTCTTCGAACCAAAAAAAGTTTACAGAGCAATAAAACAAGAGGTCCCAGAAGAAGAATACTTAATCCCAATAGGAAAAGCAAAAATCGTAAAAGAAGGTTCTGACGTCACTTTAATTACCTGGGGTTCTTTAGTTAAAACATCTTTAGAAGCAGTCCAACATATTTCCGACATTAATGTAGAGGTTATAGATCTAAGATCTTTATCTCCATTAGATACTTCAACAATTCTAAATTCCGTTAAAAAAACAGGAAAAGTTGTCATAGTTCAAGAAGCACCTAAAACCTTAGGATTCTCTTCTGAAATAATCGCGATCATAAATGAAAAAGCACTTTATTCTTTAGAAGCCCCAATAGAAAGAGTAACTGGTTACGATGTAGTTATTCCATTACCTAAAAATGAGGACCTCTACTTACCCTCACAAGAAAAAATAATCAAAGCAGTAGAAAAAGTTACAAAAAATGCCATTTGAATATAAATTTCCAGATGTAGGAGAAGGAATCCAAGAAGGAGAAATAGTAAGGTGGTTAGTTAAAGAAGGAGATTTAGTAAAAGAAGATCAAAACATAGTTCAAATAGAAACAGACAAAGCAGTTGTTGATATACCCTCTCCAAAAACAGGAAAAATTCTAAAAATAAATTTCAAAGAAGGAGATGTAATTAAAGTAGGAGAAGTTTTAGTTGTTATAGGAGAAGAAGGAGAAGTTTCAATTAAAAAAACAACAAAGCCAAAAGGAAAATACACAAGCTCAGTTGTCGGCCAACTAGAAGAAGCTCCTGAAGAACAAGAATTACAAGTACCTCATTCAACATCAATGCAAGGATCTAAACAAAAAATCTTAGCCTCTCCAGCTGTTAGGAAATTAGCTCTAGAAAACAGAATTGACTTAACAAAAATAAAAGCCTCCGGCCCTAATGGACAAATTCTAAAATCAGATATTGAAAATCCATCAGAAAAACAAGAAGTCCCACAACAAAAAATAACAGTAAAAAGAAAATACGATGAATTCGGCTACATAGAAAGAATTCCATTAAAGGGCATCAGAAAAACAATAGCTACAAATATGATTAAATCTCAAACAGAAGCAGCCCAGGTAACAGCGATGGAAGACATCAATGTTTCTAAATTATGGAAACTAAGAAATAAAGAAAAAGTAAGATTAGCAAAAGAAGTAAAGTTAACATTCTTACCCTATATAATTAAGGCAACTATATCAGCATTAAAGGAAAATCCAATCCTAAATTCTTCTTTAGAAAATGAAGAAATTATAATTAAAAAATATTTCAATATTGGTATTGCAGTAGAAACTGAAGTTGGTTTAATGGTCCCAGTAATAAAAATAGCTGAAAACAAAAACATTGTTAGATTAGCAAAAGAAATATTAAATTTATCTGAGAAAGCAAAAACAAGAAAAATAGACATAATGGACTTAAAAGGTAGTACATTTACAATTACAAACTATGGCTCAATCGGTGGCACTTATGCAACTCCAATTATAAATCCAGGAGAAGCAGCCATTCTAGGATTAGGAAGAATTTTTGATAGAGTTATTGTAGGAGGAACAGCTAAAATCTTACCAATTTCATTAACTTTTGATCATAGAATCTTAGATGGAGCACAAGCAGCAAGATTTATTGAGAGTTTAAAATCATTTTTAGAAGATCCAGAAGGGAAAGTTTAAAATATATATTAATTTAAGATATAACACAAAAGAGGTGTAATGTGGTAAAATCTAAAAAAGATCTTAATAACACAATTCTTATAGCAATAATTTTTGGAGTAATTGCAGGAGGAATAACTTCTTTCGCAATATCGGAATTTAAAGCGGAACCAACTGAAGAAGAGCTCATTAAAGAATTTTATGACGTTGAAAATGCAGTTCATATAAGCCCACACGGATTAAGAAAACACATGGGAGAAGATCCTGATGTAGTTCTTGTTGATCTTAGAAGCCAAGAAGAATATGAAGAAGAGCATATCACTGGAGCAATTAATATCCCTGCGTATAAAGACAGAGACCATTCAGATTATGGAGCAGTAGATAGAATAGTTGGAGAATTTAAAAGAATAAACACGCAAAACACTAATACCGAATTTATAGTTTACTGTTATAGCTCACCATGTATGACTGGTAGAAAAGTTGGAAAGATACTTACCGAAAATGACATATATGTAAAACATCTTGGTATAGGATGGAATGAATGGAGATATTTCTGGACATTATGGAATCACCCTCATGAGTGGGAAATCACAAATGTAGAAGACTATATATCAGTAGGACCAGAACCGGGAGAAATTAAAAAAGATCTAACAGGCACCGGTTGTCCAATTGAGGGTGGACTTGGCTGCTAACAGCTAAAATTAGGTAAAGACTATGAAAAACCTGCTCTTAATAATAACATTAACCTTCTTAGTTTTTGTTAGTGGATGCATTTCACAAGAGAGGAAAATAGAAGAGTCTACAGAACTTAATTCTTTTGCAAAATGTTTAAGAGATAGTGGATTAAAAATGTATGGTTCTTATACATGTGCTATCTGCAAAAAACAAAGATCACTTTTTGATTCTTCTTTTGAAATTATTGGAGAAGTTGAGTGCCATCCAAGGGGGGAGAATCCTGAAACAGAACGTTGTTTAAAAATGGACATTCAGAAAACACCAACTTGGATTCTTGAAAAAGATGAAATTGAAATCAAAAGACTTGAAGGATATCAAACTTTAGAAAACCTAGCAGAGTTATCAGGTTGTCAAATTATGGGTGCATGATGGTGAAAAATAAAATTAAGAAAAAGAAAGAAAATAAATCTAACAAATCTGACAAGAAAAATAGTAAAAAGAAAAATGTTTGTGAATTTTGTTAGGTTTCTTTAGGGTAGACAAATGGTTGAACAACTAACATTGGGGATATTAGTTACCGCTGCTCTACTTGATAGTATCAATCCATGTGTTTTTGGTGTTTTAATATTTTTACTAGCCTATATGACAAAGGTTTTTAAAAATAAAATAAGAATGCTCATTGCAGGTATGATCTATGTAGCTGCTGTTTATATAACATATCTTCTGATAGGAATCGGTATATTTACAGTAACACATACAGCAGGAATTTCCATCCCCTTCTATTGGTTTGCTGCCATAGTAGCTATAGTAGCGGGCCTATTTGAAATAAAAGATTTCTTTTGGTATGGGAAAGGTTTCTCATTACAAATAATCCCTGGGGGAGCAGAAAGGATAAATAAATATTCAAAGGCAATGGGGAAATTAGAAACAAAACATCCATGCCTTAGCTTAATAATCGCAGCATTAATTGGTATTTTCGTAGTTTTTGTTGAATTACCATGCACAGGCGCACCATATTTAGCTGTACTTGGTATGCTCTCAGCAGGAGAATACACAGCAGGAATCCCTCTGTTATTACTTTATAATTTAATTTTTGTCTTGCCATTATTTATTATAATAGGAATAGTATATTCAGGCAAAACCTCTAAGACACTTGAAAAATGGAGAAAAGAGCATCGTGGATTAATGAGGTTAGCAGTTGGTTTATTTTTGATAGCATTAGGCGCATATATGATATGGTCTTTGATATAGAGGGTGAAGTGAATTTAAACAATTTTTTCAAGCCAAAAACAATCGTGGTTATTGGCGTATCAAGAAATCCAAATAAAGTAGGCCATGTTATTTTTAAAAATATTTTAGATGGTAATTTTAACGGAGAGGTAATTCCAGTAAATCCAAAAATATCTCAAATATTACATTTTAAAGTTTATCCATCAGTTTCTAGAATAAAAAAACATATTGACTTAGCAATAATAGCAGTTCCAGCAAAATTAGTTTTAAACATAGTTAAACAATGTAACAAAAAAAATATTAAAGATTTATTAATTATAAGTTCTGGTTTTGGAGAAGTAGGAAATACAATCTTAGAGCAACAACTAAAAGAATTATTAAATAAAAATAAAATTAGAGCAATTGGCGTAAACTGTTTAGGAATTTTAGATTCTCATAATAGTTTAGACACTTTATTTATTCCAAGATACAGATTAAAAAGACCCTCTCCAGGTTCAATTTCATTCGTTTGCCAATCAGGAGCAGTAGGAGCAGCAATCTTAGACATAGCAACAGAACAAGGACATAAATTTTCAAAATTCATTAGCTATGGTAATGCAACAAATATTGACGAATCAGATCTATTAGAATATTTATCTAAAGATGAAAACACAAAAGTAATTTGCTTATATGTAGAAGGAATAAAAAACGGAGAAAAATTCTATAAAACAATAAAAAAAGTCTCAAAAATAAAACCTATAATCGCATTAAAAGGCGGCTTAACAAAAGAAGGTTCTGAAGCAACAATATCTCATACAGGCGCTTTAGCTGGAAAAAAAGAAGTTTATTTTGGAATTTTCAAACAAGCCGGCGTTATCAGAGCTTCAACTTTAGAAGAAATGTTTAATTTAGCCTCATTAGTCGAAAAAGAAATTAAATTCTGCGGGAATAGAATCCAAATAATCACAAATGGCGGAGGCTATGGAATAATTTCAACAGACAACATTTCAACCTCTAAAAATATAAAATTAGCATCTTTATCTTCTACTACTGTAAAAAAACTAAAAAAACTTTTACCTTCGGTCAACATTAGAAACCCTTTAGATTTAATGGGAGATGCAACAACAGATAGATATAGAATTGCTCTAGAATCATGTATAAAAGATAAAAACATAGATGCAATTTTACTAATAGCCTTATATCAAACTCCTTTAATAACAACTGACATAGTAGAAGTAATCTCTGAATTTCATAGAGAAACTCTAAAACCCATAATAGTAATCTCAACAGGCGCAGAATTCACTGAAAATTTATCAGAAAGCTTAGAAGAAAATAACATTCCAACTTTTGAATTTCCAGAAAATGCAATATCATCAATAGATAAATTAATGTGGTATGAAAATAAAAAGAGGATAATTTAACCTCTCATTTCTCTAAGATTTTCTCTTTCTTTTCTCTATCTTTCTTCTTTAACTCAATCTCTTTTTCATAATATTTAACTAACTCTAATCTGCCATCTTTTTTCGCTTCTTCTTTCTTCTCTTCATGTAGTTCAATCTGTTTTTTAAGTGACTCAATTCCTTTTTGCAATCTCTTTTTCCTATTAACCATTTTTTAACAAATCTAAAAGTGTTTCAGCAGTCCTTAGCTCTACTTTAATATCAACTTTCTTATTGTCTCTTAAAGCTCTATAAATCCTGTAAATTTGTTTAAATTCGTAATCTGAAATATGTTTAGTTATCCATTTTTTGAATAATTTATTTGAAAAAAGTTTATTTCCCTTTAAACAATTAATCAAGAATAACCCTCTTAATCTCAATACCAAAGAATAAATAATATTTGATGATAACACGTATTCCCCTTCTAGTTTATCCAATTCAATAAATTCTCTAGTGTCATTTATACTTATCTTATTTGTATCAATAAACCATTTTAAATTTTTAAAATTAAATTTTACTTCTTTTAATTCCTTTAGCAAAAGACTATTAATTATAGAAGTGCTTTCTTTTATAGCAGAATAAAGAAAAACATCTTTTTTAATTTTATCTTCTAATTCGACTATACTAACAATATTTATGTCAAATTTTCCTCTGTTTTCTAGTTTAAATTTATTTTTTGAAATCACTAATATATCTATGTCAGATTCACTAGTTTCTTCTTTTCTAGCATAAGATCCATATAAAAATACTCCAATTACATCCTCTAAATGAGGTAAAAGAATGTTCAGCACTTCCTCTTTTAATGATAATTTTGGAGTTTCTAGCCTAGTAACTATTATTTCTTCTCCTAGCCATTCTCTCGGAACCCAAACAGCGCCTCCGTTACCAGACCTCATTACTTTTTTTCTCAACTGCTCCTTAATTACTTGAGTTTTCATATGTCTATACAATGGATAGACGCTATATAAATCTTTCGGTTAATAAGAAAAAAGTCGACTTCGCCTTCTAAGAAAGAAAATCTTAAATACTGAAAAGATATTTTAACCTATATGAAAAAAATCTCCTCTAAGTACTATAAATTTGCAGGACTAGATTTCATGTTTGACGAAGATGAAAACCCTTGGTTCGTAGAGGCAAATTTTTCCTCTCACGGAATTCCATATGTTGAAAAAACTAATCATAAGGTCATTAAAAAATTAATTAAATTACTTAAAAAAAACGGGAAGGATGTATGCTATTTAGTTGGCAAAAAAAGAAAGAATATTTACGGAAGTTCTAAATGGGTTTATGATTTTCTAAAAACTCAAATTAATTTACATTATGGCTACTTTGAAGATAATAAAAAAAGTAAAGGATCTATAATTACAAAAGATAAAAACGAAATCAACCCTAGCACAATTTTTGCTTATAATGCTCTAGATTTACCTTTACATATTCGCAGAACATTTCCCAATAAATTTCTAAATCATCCTAAAATAAGTGAATTGGTAACTAACAAATACAAATTATATAAAATCATAAAAAATTCAAAAGTTCTAGTTCCAAAAACTTATTTAGTTAAAAATAAAGATGATGTCTCTAAAATATTAAAAAAACATAAAATCCACAACGGTTTTGTCATAAAACCAATAAAAGGAACTTATGGCCAAT
>NZBI01000024.1 GCA_002687825.1 Nanobdellota archaeon | reverse complement strand
TTAATCTTTTTCAAAATATCTAACTTAACTTCATTAAACTCTTTTTCTTTATCATTTGGTAAAACAACAACCAAATGCATAGGCTTTTCCTTTCTTTCCTCTTCAGTTAATTCGTTCTCATCATCAAACATCTCCGCAGCCTGGGGAGGAATAATTCCAATACCACTAACAGATTTATGTTTTTTATTAATATATTTTTTTAATCCCTCTAACTTAGCTCTCATCTCTTGCATTTCCTTAGTATCGGCAGGGCTAGGCGCTTGAGGCACATCAGCTTTCTTCAATTCAGGATTTTGATATTTTTTATCCTCAAGAGATGTTTCTTCAGAATTATTTTTTTGATTCTTTTCAGTCATTTTAATATTAACTTAATTTATTATTTAAAGGTTATTACTACGGAAATTGGATGGTATTTAAAGATTTATTTAGATTTGTAATTTTCAGCTTGGATTCTTGCATTCTCTACAAATCCCATTGGAGTCCAGAGTCCTGTAAGGATTGTAGTATCAACAAAATTTCTATCTGGCCCTTCGTATCCTATGCCTTTTTCCCTGAAGCCTTCAATAGATCTGGCTACCGGTTGTGCTGCATAAATTAATTCTTTAACTAGACTTGAATCTAGATTTCCTTCCGAATCAAATTCTCTTCTATAACCTTGGACAAGACGCGAGGCCATAGCCGAATCTAATGCTAATTCATTAATCATCTTAGTTTTTGTTTTAACAACTTCTGGGTCTTCTGGGTTTCCAAGGCTTTTATCTCCCATAACTGAAATAAAATATGAGAAAAATCTTCTTTTATATAGTTCTAATTTATCTGTATCTTTAACTTCTTTATAAATCTCATCAAATTTATGTTCAATTCCCAACCTTTTTTGTGTATCTCTATCTTCATTTAGGCCGTCTAATAGTACTCCTTCATAATGTTGAGCTATTGACTCTCCGGTAGTTCTAACTAATTCAGAATCTTCTCTTAGGAAATAGGGTAAATCTTTTGATTGAGATAGTAAATAATTAAGTGCATGACCCATAGCTTCATGACCATATAGTCTAATTAACTTTTCATCTTTAATTTCTATTAATCCATCTTCAGATGAATGGCAAATCGCTTCTATACCTAACGCTAATGTTCCAGTTAAAATACTAAAATAAGATCTAGAATTAGTTGAGGGAGACGTTTGTATATCTCTTAGGAATCCGGCTACATTTGTTCTATCTTCTAGGAATTCCCCTACCACCTTGTGGTATTTATCAATATGTGCTTTTGCAACTTCTTCTGCCGCTCTCTTTACTGATGGGAGGTCCATAGCCAATGGTAATTCGTATTGATCTAGATCTTTAGAATGAAATAGCCTGTCAATAGAATCTAGTGCACCTTCCCTATTTTGTTTTAACCATTCTGGTAATGATTTTATATCTTCCCTAGGTATTCCATATAATTCAATTACACTATCAAAATCATATAATCTACCACTTAGCTTATGTTCTAATAAATTTGCTTCTCCCACCATTCTCCTCTTTAATTCTGATCTAACAACTTCATCTTCATTAGATGGATTTTCTATTAGATCTATAAATCCTGCCAAATTATACATTTTTTCAGCAATTCCTGAAGCGACCTGTGCAGGAAGGGCATTGTATTTATTTTGGAACTTATTAATTTTATCAAGTCTTCTAAGTAATCCTTCAGCTTGATCGACTTTATTTTGTGTATCTTGTTCTAATCTCATAATTATCACATCAATAATCCCTATTTAAACCTTTCTACATGTAATTACTCAAGAAAGGTAACAATTAACTTTCTAAATTCACGCTTCTAATCTATAGTGCTCATCACCTAATCTATAAACCCTCACTAAATCACCTGCTTCAAGATTAGTATGTGCATCATGCCATCTTAAAAAAGAACCCTTAATATTATTTCCCGAGTCTGGAACTCTTACTAAAAATCTATCCTCAACCTCAGTAGATCTTGGATGGCAAATATATCCCCCCATATTATCTCCTAAACTTGTACCTGCGGGAGCAGAAGTAAGATGCATAACAAAAGGCTTCACATCAGTATCAAGAATAAACTGTTGCTTATATCCTGGGAAAAATCCTTCAGCTTCCTTATTAACATTTATGTAACCATTAACACTAGAATCAGGAGTAATTTTCAATTCAACATAAGGATGATTAGCAGATTCCTTTATATCACTATAAACCCCTCTAACTTGAGGTAATATAAAAGAGTCGTGACAAAACTTAATATTTGAAAGACCAAAAGCCTCTGGCAAATCATCAATTTTTAAGGCACTGATATGCTTACCAGCATCAAAACTAACAAATCTATTAAATGAGCCCTCTCTAAGATCTCCATTATAAGCTAACATTACATCTCTAAGATACCCATGTATATCATCTTCTAGAATACTTCCACCACCTAATCCTACAGGAACATAAAGTTCATCATTATTTACAATCAATTTAACATTTAGATTATTTCCTGCAAGACCCTCTAATAATTTCTCCCGCTTAGCCGCAACCCCATCTAATACCATATCAGCAACATCCTTCCCATGATCTTGTCTTAACATTTCTATCTTTTCATTTCCAAATTTATCAACATATTCTTTAGCAGCCTCATAATGGTCCGAACTAAACTGAACTATCTTCGCATTTTCTTCCTCAAGGAAAGATTCAATTCCTTCTCGTAATTTTAGTTTTAGTGTCATTTTTAGTGATTACCCGATTAAATTGTAGTATAAAAACTTTTCTATTCATCTGCCTTATCCAAAGCTCTATCAATAGCTTCTGAAAAGCCATCTTGTCCTTTTTCATTACCCTTAATCTTAAATTCTTCACTAGGAAGATCTCTTGGCTTAGAAAAAGAGTTTCTAGGACTAGGACAGCTAGTCTTTCTTTTTCTTTGTCCCCCTATTCCACTCAATTTATAAGGAGAATAAATAAAAACATCTTCAAATCCACTATTTATCAAACTTTCTTGATCTTTTTCTTTCTGATATAAAATAATTGGAGCTCCCTGAAATACCATATTTGGTCTATTAGTACGAGGATTTTCTGCATGTCCTGTAACATACTCTGAGAAAAGAACATTAAATCCATAATGGTCCAATAAAGTCTCTAATCCATCAATAGAATCCTCTATAGTCGTTCTTGCTGCCTGATTAGGCAAAGCAAAAAGGCCAAATCCATTACTACTCAAAACTCTATTTGTTTCTTTTAATATCTGTTCAACATCCCTCTTATGTTCAAATCCTTGAGCATTATACTGGAGAGCATAACTAGATGAAACTAAATCAAAAAATCCATCTTCAAAAGGCATCTCCATAGCATTTCCATGCATCAATATCTGCCTTTCCAATCCTAATTTTTTAGCTTTTTCTATTCCCAACTCATTCCATTCTTCCATTAAGTCTAAATTATAAACATCTCCCTTCCAACTATCTGGCATAATTCCTTCTAAAACTCTCCCTAAACACATTGAAGCGCTACCCCAATCAAGAATATTTCCAATTGGATTACCAGTCCTAGCCTCAGTTCTAGAAGATATAGCTCTAATTATCTTTGATAAAATTAAATTTGTATCTGCTGAAGAACTATGATTCCATAATTCATCATCATCATAAACATCTCTTAATGCCTCTCCGGCATCGCTACTCGCAAGACCACTAGCAGAACGACCAATATGATATGTAACTGAATTTATCCCATCCATAAATCTCTTATTCTTAGATTCATTTTTATTACTATCTCCATTTTCATCTATTTTAAGCAATGAATTATATACTGCTTCATTCTGAGATCCTTCTTCTGCATTAATTGATTCTGAGATATAATCAAACCTCCTTCCAGTAGTCATTTTCTTTCTTGCTCTAATTTTCTCATCCCTTATTTTAGGAGTATTTTGAGACAGAGTGCCCGGAACCCAATTAGTTCTAAACTTAACTTTATTTATAAGTGATTCTCGATAATCTCTCATCATTTCATTCAATCTATCACTATATGGAATCATCTCAATTACATGCACTGGAGCCTTTTGACCAATTCTATAAAATCTTCCAATGGCTTGATCAAAAACAGCAGGAACGATAGGAGGTTCAGCAAAAATTAGATAACAAGGCCTATCTTCAGTAATTAGAGATATAGATTCACTAACTGTAGAAGTAGTATTAACTAAATATTTTAATTCTCCAGTATTAAATCTCTTAGCAATCTCTAATCTCTTTTCAACCTTCTCCGTAGTACTTGATCCCTTAGGATTATTCCCAGTTATAACAGCAGCATTACCAAATTTTTCATTTAATTTTCTAGCCATCTCTTCAGAGAAACCTGCAGTATAAAATGAAAATATTCCTACTTGAGCTCGAGGATCATTATCTTCAATTTTCTCACAAATATTTATTATCTCATCAAACTCTGATTCCAACAAGATCCTACTCAATTTACTTATCTTACTTCCGCTATCTGCTTGAGGCTTCCATTCTTCAAAATATTGGTTTATACTTTCATCACCCATCTCAAATTTATGATGCGCCTCTATTCCAATATTCTCATCACCAAAATATAGTTCAGGTAAATTAAGAAGATTTTTCAAATCATCTCTTCCAAAAGTAAACCATCCAGGACTATTTCTAGCATTCATAACTGAAAATCTATCAGTTTGATAATCAAAAGGATTTCTAGCATAATGTTTATATTTAATAGGATCAAACATGTATAATAAATAACCCGCATCTTTAATCCTATTAGGAATTGCTGAAGCACTCAATATAAGGAAATTTTTATCCATAGTCCCCCTTACTACATCTGTAAAGGCTTGTGTTCTATTAGCCTTAATATTCTTTAAATTATGGGATTCATCTACTATCACCAAATCCATATGGGGCAACAACTTCTTCAATTTTTTAAGATGTTCATTAGTATAATTTTCACTATCTCCTCTAGAAAGTTTATCATAATTGACAGATACAAAATCTTTTTCAAGAAGGTCCGATACGCTTCCTTCTTCAATCCTCATTACATCCTGACCTTTCAATCCTAATTCATCAGTATATCTATTAATTGCATTTTCAGCCCATGCAGAGCTTATAGCCTGATTTGGAGCAATCAGAAGACTTCTAACTTTTCCTTCTGAAGAATATTTATCCATCATCCCCTTTATCGCAACAGCATTCAAAGTTTTACCTGAAGAAGTTGTATCTTCTAAAACCATTCTTTTTGTTCCTTGATTAACTGCTTCATAAATTCTTACAATTTGATGCATTTTGGGTTTTATAACCCCCCTTGAGTTTTCCCAAAGCTCTTCTCCAAAAGCTATTGCTCCATTAACCTCATTATATGCCCTTAAAAGAACATCATCTAATCTATCTTGCTGCATCTTCACTTAACCTCTCATATTCATTTAATAATATTTTTCCAGCATCCTTAAAATCATTTTCAGTTTCAACAGGACATCTTTCAAGAACCTTTACAAAATAATTTCTTATAATCCTATACGCTAAGTTTTCATCAAATTTTAATAAATAAGAAGGGATTGGTTTAATTTCATTAGTAACATTTCCTGCCCTATAAATCTCTACAACCCCTAAATTTCTTATTGTCTCATAAACAGTTTCGGGCTGAATTTTTTCTTTCAATTCATCATCATCCATAGCATCAAAAAGCTTCTCAGAAACATATTTCAAGAATTCCCTTTCAGTTTCCTCATCATTAATACAATCAAAAATACCAAGAGCATCTGAAAATATCTTCTTTCCTTGATTTGACTCCTTTAAGAAATGGTCAATATCTCTTATCTCTGAATTAGTAAGGTCATAATATCCACTTAATTTAGCACTAAGTTCATTTATCCCCCCTTGAGAATAAGAAAAACTTTTGCCATGAGCTTTTGATAATTTTATCAAAGTCAGAACATCTGTATCTAATTCATCTACAATTTCTCCAAGTCGTTTTTTAGCCATCTGGTATTATTAATGTATGCGTTGTTGACTTTGAATTTCTACCTTTATTCTGATTACGACTATTATTACGATAATTAGGATCTTTTTTTAATAAATTTAAAGCTCTTTTTGCAAAGGATTTTACATCTGTTTTATTTATTTCGGGATGATTTATTTTTAATGAGTCACAAATTTGTTCAAAGGTATATTCTTTCTCAAGTAAATAGCCCCTAACAGATTCTAGAACCATAGGCTCTGGACTTTCATAATGTTTATTTATTTCTCTTCCATATAAGAGATCAATTTCGAGACCTATTTCTTCAAAATTAGTATTTTTATATCCAGTTTTAAGAGAGGTTCTCATTGTTGATTCAATCTCTGAAACCTGAAATTCATTGTATAATTCTTTTGGCAAATTAAGAGTAAAAAACCTTAAATTATATTTAGAATCAAAATCATCACTTATGTTCTCTACTTCACTAGTGGAGACTAGGCTTACTAGGTCTTCGTTCAACATAGTCTCTGGAACAAGTCTATCACATATTTTACCCCCTTTCCTTTTTGTAGGCATAAAGAATTTTAAGGTATATTGTTCTGCATCTTCAGACATATTTATATAAAATGGAATTTTTTCTAGGCTCATTTCTTCTGCAATTTCTTTCATCTTTTTCTTACTTAATTCATCCTCTAATGCCATTGCATATTCACTAATTTTCTCAGAATATGTTTCTACAAAAGTTTCTTTATTTGTTTCGTAAGTTTTAACAAATTCCTCCTCCAGTGCTACCTGATCACGCATCAGAGAAATTATCGCTTGATGAGTATCCGAGTTTAATTTATCCAGGCCTTCATTAATTTGAATTATGCTTTTTTTCGATTTTTTATATTTCTCATATACGTCTTTATTTTCTTCTTCAAATTTGATTTCAATGAATCCTTTTAATTCCTCCTCAGATTCAGAATAATAGTTATCAATAATCCTCCCTAAATCATCTAGATCTTCAGCAATATCATTTTTTTTTGCATCTCTAACAATAGCTTCAATAGATTTAACATTAGAAACAGTAAGATTTTTATCGACAATCTCTGATTCAAATGCATCTATTTTATCAGCTGCATCTGAAAGGTAAGCTAACATAATTGGATATGGATCATCTAAAGGTCTTGCACATTTCTCTAAATCAGAATTTCTATTTTCTAATTCATTATTTTTACTTTCCAATTCTGCACTTCTTAAAGAAAGAGTAGCGTAATCACCCTTCACCTTTTCAAGTTCTTCAAGCGTACTTATTGAATCCTTTTCAAAACTTTCACTTTGAGCAGTTCTCTCTTCCAAATCTGATTTTAATTGTGAATTATCTAATTTTAATATTCTATTAGCTTCATAAACTTCCCCTTGATTTATAGGGATAGGTGCCTGACCATTACCATTATCTTCATGTTGGTATGTATAATCTAATTTAAAATCTCCCTGAATTGAATTTAAATGTGACTCAATACATTGTTCTGAAGGAATTCCCTGGTTAGGATTTTCAGTATATATTTGAACCTGATGGCCTTGACGTTTATTATGCGTTATTAGAACATGGGGAAAATGAGTTATTTCACTTTTTGAAAGATTAGCTAATCTACCAGCCTTTCCACCAGTTATCCTTGCAATTTGAGTTTTTACCATAAAAAATATTATCAATAACCCCTTTTAAACCTTTCTACCTGTAATTACTCAAGAAAGGTAACAATAATAACCCAATATTTAACAAATTCCCACCCTCAAAAATAAATTTCCAATACTAATTTAATCCATTTATAGGCAACCAAACCCATTTTTGGTTTAAATCATCATAATCAAGAATATTTGAATAGCCAGTTTTAGGATCAATTGAGCTAAGACTAAGGGGGTCAAGATAATGCCCTAAATCTGGGAACGGAACAAATAATTCTTCATCAATCATATTCAAAAATGTCCCCCAATATTCTGGTCTAACTATGTCTGGGCAAACCCCATTCATAGAGGTTATAACTGGAACAATTTTGTTATCCCTCATATTTTCCTCTACAGTTAACTTAGGATCCCAATTTTCCGTCTTATCAATTACTTCTTTAAGGTCTAATTTTCCAAATCTATTCATTTTATTTCCATTTTCACCCTTAATTTATCATTCTTACTACATTTAGAGTAATTATATCAAATTAGAGGTTTTTTATTTAAAATTAGAAACAACCATTTTGATTGTTTTATGTTTCTTGTTTATTACAAACTATACCTAAATAACCCTATAATCCCTTATAAACCTTTCTAATGTCATTACTTAAGAAAAGTAACATTAGTAAGATTTATATACTATTTTTAATATCCCTTAAAATGACAAACAAAATACCACCTCAATTAGAACTTCCAGATACAATTTTCAGATCTATAAGAAATGGGTCTAGGGGAATTGTATTTAAAATTGCAGAAGATTTAGCTGCAAAGATCCTTTATGAAGGAAATTGTTTTAATGATACTGAAAACTTTAGAATTAGAAATGATCCTGATGCCCTCGAAAAACTTCAATATGAGGCGGAAATTGCAAATTTCTTATATGATCTTGATCATAATATTCCAAGACCCATAGGAATCGAAAAATTTTCAATTTTCCCAAATTCTAATGTTACATATCCTGCATTTATAATGGAATATCTTCCATTTTCAAGCGGAGCCGAACTAAATGGCCTTGAATTTAACAAAGCAAGAGAGCTCGCAAAAGATGAAATTGTAAAGACTCTTGATTTTGGATTTATGCCTGGCGAAGATGTGTTAAACCCAAATAATTTTTTATATGATAGAGATAATGAAAAATCTTATCTTATAGACTTTGAATTTTGGAGTTATGATAATGGTAATACAATTTGCCTTACTCCAAAAAATACCGGAGATAATCAATTTTAAGAAATTAAAATAATCACTTAAAATTATTTCCAATATATTCAACTAACTTACTGCCACTAACTGGAGTCGTAGCCGCACCAACCCTCATATAAAACTCCTCTTCTTTA
>NZBI01000023.1 GCA_002687825.1 Nanobdellota archaeon | reverse complement strand
CTTTTTTCATGGTTGATACCTCAACTATCAACCCCCCTTGCTATGCAAGGGGTTATTTAACTTAATAAAGATTTAGGACAGAGCCTTTCAAACCGAAACATTTATAAAGTTTCGGAAAGCTGAAATTTAATGGATGCTCATAAATTTATCATTTTCTATAATTAGTCGACAGTAAGTAGTGAGAATGATGTAGGGTAAGAGGTATGTTAATGAAAAAAACCGCTACTATAAAAGAACATGTTTTGCTTTTGAAGCATACTAAATTAAGCGAGAAAGATTCTGAGAATATTTTAAAGAAATATAACATATTAAGGAAACAATTACCAGTTATTTTTAGTAAAGACGCTGCTATCTCTAGTATAGATACTGAATCTGGAGATATAATTGAAATAACTAGGAAAAGTTCTACAGCTGGAATTTCTAAATATTATAGGGTGGTTGTAAATGCTTGAATATAAACCTCTAATTGAAAATTACTTTAAGAAACATTCTTTTGTAGAGGCAAATATAAAATCTTTTGATAACTTTGTTAATAAATCTTTACAGAAGATTATTAATGAGATTGGTGAAATTATCCCAAGTGTTATTCCTCAGGATGTTCAAGATTTTAAGATCAAGTTAGATAAAATATGGATTGAAAAACCACAAATTATAGAGGCGGATGGAAGTAGAAGAGATGTTTATCCTGCTGAAGCTAGATTAAGAAAATTAACTTATTCAGCTCCTATTTATTTGGAAGTTACTGCCCATATAGATGGAGTGCAAGTTGAGAACTTCACATCTGAGATTGGTAGATTACCATTGATGATTAAATCTAAGTTTTGTCATTTGAATAAACTAAATAGGGAAGAATTAATTGAGAAAGGAGAGGATCCAGATGATCCTGGAGGATATTTTATCTTGAATGGTAATGAAAGACTTTTAGTTATGGTTGAAGATTTAGCAAGTAATAAAGTGTTTGTTGAAAAGGCAAACATAGGTCCTAGTGAGTATAAAGCTAGAGTATTTTCTGAAGGTGGTGGATTAAGGATTCCACATTTAGTTGAACAGATGAAAGATGGTGTTATTTATTTAAGCTTTACAAGATTTCAAAGAGTGCCTATTATTGCAATAATTAAGGCTTTGGGATTAACAAAAGATCAGGATATTACTACTTTAATTTCCGGAGATAAACAGTATGATGATATTTTTGTTAATTTGTATAAATGTATTCATTTAAAGACACAAGATGATGCTATAGACACTTTAGCTAAAGAGGGTGGAATTACTCAAACTAAAGAAATTAAAATCGAGAAAACACTAGAACAAATTGACAGATACTTATTGCCACATTTAGGATTGACTAAAGAAGATAGGATTGCTAAAGCTTATAATTTGTGTAAAATTGTTAAGAAATTTTTGATGGTAAGTAAAGATGGATTGAGTATGAGTGATAAAGATCATTATATGAATAAAAGAGTTAAATTAAGTGGAGATCTTTTAGAAGATTTATTTAGGGTTAATTTTAGAGTTTTAGTTAATGATATGTTATATAATTTTCAAAGATTAGTAAAAAGAGGAAAATTTCATTCAATTAAAATTATAATTAGAGATAAATTATTGAGTGGAAGGATAATGACTGCTTTAGCAACTGGAAATTGGCCAGGTGGTAGAAGTGGTATTAGCCAGAATATAGATAGAACAAATTTCTTAGGAACAATGAGTCATTTGAAGAGGGTTATTTCATTATTAAGTGCAAGTCAAGAAAATTTTGAAGCTAGAGCTTTACATAGTACACATTGGGGAAGATTATGTCCTATTGAAACTCCTGAAGGAACGCCGATTGGATTAAGAAAGAATTTGTCAATGTTATGCGATGTTTCTCATAGCGTTGTAGATAATAAGAAAATTATGAAACAATTAGAGATTGCGGGGTTGCAAAATGACTGATGTTTATTTAGATGAAAGATATGTTGGGAAAGTTGAAAACGCTGAAGACTTCATTAAAAAAATTGTTGAAGATAGAAGGGCAGAAAAGATTCCAAATACTTTAAACATTCATTATAATGAAGAATTTGATGAAGTTACTATAGATACTTCTAATGGGAGAGCTAGAAGACCATTAGTTATTGTTAGAGATGGTAAATCTTTGTTGACTAAAGAACATGTTGAAAAAATTAAAAAAGATGAAATTTCTTGGGATGATTTGATTAAACAAGGAGTTATAGAATATTTAGATGCTGCTGAAGAAGAAAATACTTTTGTTGCTTTAGAAGAAAAAGATTTGACTAATGAACATACACATATGGAAATAGCTCCTATTACAATTTTAGGATTAACTACATCTTTAGTACCCTATGGAAATTTTGATGCCGCTTCTAAATTAAATGGTGGAAGTAAGAATCAGAAACATGCGCTTGGGATATATGTTACTAATTTCTTATTAAGAATGGATACTGATGTTAGTATTTTACATTACCCTCAGAAGCCTTTAGTTAAATCTTTTATGCATGATATATCTAGTTATGATACACATCCTTCAGGTCAAAATGTTGTAATTGCTGAAATGTGTTACGATGGATATAATATGGAGGACGCTATTGTTGTTAATAAGAGTTCTATTGAGAGGGGGATGAGTAGAAGTACTTATTTTAGACCTTATAATGCTGAAGAATTGAGATATTCTGGAGGTTTAATAGATGAGATTGGAATGCCTGATAAAGAAATTAAAGGTTATAGAAGTGAAGATGATTATAAATTATTAGAAAGTGATGGGGTTGTTTATCCTGGAGCTAAAGTTAAAGCTAATGATGTTATTATTGGTAAAACTAGTCCACCTAGATTTTTAGGGGAGATGGAAGAATTTAGTTTTGCTGCTAATGTTAGAAGAGAAAGTTCAGTAGTGATTAGACAAGGAGAAGGTGGAGTTGTAGATATGGTTGTTGTTACTGAAAATGGTGAAGGTAATAAATTAGTTCAGGTAAGATTAAGAGATGAAAGAGTTCCTGAAGTTGGAGATAAGTTTACTTCAAGACATGGTCAGAAAGGAGTTATTGGATTAACTATAGGACAAGTTGACTTACCTTTTAGTGGTGGGGGAGTTGTTCCTGATATATTACACAGTCCTCATTCTATTCCTTCTAGAATGACTGTTAGTCATATGATTGAAATTTTAGCTGGAAAAGCTGGAGCTTTAAATGGTAAGGAAATAGATGGAAGTACTTTTGATGCTGAACCTGAGAGAAATTTGAGAGATACATTATTTGAGAATGGATTTAGAGATAGTGGAATGGAAACAATGTATAATGGAATAACTGGAGAAAGATATAAAGTAAGAATATACATTGGAAATATGTACTATCTTAAATTAAAACACATGGTAGCTAATAAATTACATGCAAGAGCTAGTGGTAGAATTCAATTATTGACAAGACAACCTATTGAAGGTAGAAGTAAAGGTGGAGGTCTTAGATTAGGAGAAATGGAGAAGGATTGTTTCGTAGCGCATGGAGCTTCATTATTATTGAAAGAGAGATTTGATTCAGATAAAACTATTATTCATATTTGTGAAAGTTGTGGGATGTTGGCTATTAATGATTTATTTAGGAAAAGACAATATTGTACAAGATGTGGAGATAATGTTGAGATTACTCCAATTGAATTAAGTTATGCGTTTAAATTGTTATTAGATGAATTAAGATCATTAGGAATACATCCTAAATTGGTTTTAAGGAGTAAATATTAGAATGGCAGAAAGGATAAAAAGGGCAATGTTTGTGGATGATCATGTACATCAGCACGGAATTTTTCAAAGAATAGTTATAGCTGCAGGTTTGAATGATAGATTGGATTTAGCTTTTGAAACAGATACAAGACAAGCATTATCTGAACTTCAAACGCATGGAAGTTGGTACGATTTTGTTTTTGTGGATGTGACTATGGGGGAAGGAGAAGGGATTGTACCATATGACTTATCTATGGGAACAAGGATTATTATAGGAGATCCTCTTGGGACAAAACTTGCACGTTCTGTGAGACATTATACTGACGCTAAATTTGTATGTGTTGCGCAAGGACATCGTTCTCATGAACTAGATGACAAAGGACTTTTTGATCACTATATACATAAACCATTAGATAGAAGAAAGGAAGAATTAAGGAGAATTGTAAATGCCTGAAGAATACGTTTCAAAAGTTGTAGACAGTATTGAGTTTGGTTTTTTAAGTCCACAGGATATTAAAAAAATAGCTACTGTTAAGATTGTTACTCCAGAATTATATGATAAAGAAGGATATCCGGTAGATGGTGGATTGATGGATATTAGGTTAGGAGTTATTGATCCTGGATTGAGATGTAAGACTTGCGGTGGTAAATTGAAAGAGTGTTTAGGTCATTTTGGTTATATTGAGATGGCTAGACCTGTTATTCATTTGAAAGGTATTAATATTATATTAGCATTTTTAAGAAGTGTTTGTAGAGAATGTTCTGAAATATTATTAGATAATGAAGCTAAAGAAAAATTTATAGCTAAATTAGATGTTTTGGAAAAAGAAAAAGGAATTAATGCTAAGAGAAAGGAAATAAATGCATTAGTTAACAAATTAAAAAACATTAGAAAATGTCCTCATTGCAAATCTAAACAGTTTAAGATAAATTTAGAAAAACCAACTACCATAGTTGAAAACGATACTAGAGTTTTCCCAATTGAAATTAAAGATAGGTTAGAGAAAATAAATGATGATAATGTTACGACTTTGGGCTTAAATCCTGAAAAATGTAGACCTGAGTGGATGGTGTTAACATTATTACCAATTCCTCCAGTTACAATAAGGCCAAGTATTACTTTGGAAACTGGTGAAAGATCAGAAGATGATTTAACTCATAAATTAGGAGATATTGTAAGAATTAATCAGAGATTATTTGAAAATATTAATGCTGGAGCTCCTGAGATTATTGTTGAGGATTTATGGGATTTGTTACAATATCATATCACTACATTCTTTGATAATTCAACTGCTGCTGTTCCACCTGCAAGACATAGAAGTGGAGAGCCGCTAAAAACAATTACGGAAAGAATAAAAAGTAAAGAAGGTAGATTTAGACATAATCTAACTGGAAAGAGAGTAAATTATTCTGCAAGAACTTTGGTAAGTCCTGATCCTATGATTGGAATGAATGAAGTTGGTGTTCCTTTAGAGGTAGCTATGGAATTAAGTGTTCCGGAAAGAGTTACGGAATGGAATATGGAAAGATTAAAAGAATTTATTCAAAGAGGACATTTAATTTACCCTGGAAGTAATTATGTTGTAAGACCAGATGGCAAAAAGAAGAAAATAACTGAAGAAAGCAAAGAGCAATTAATTGAAGAATTGCAGCCTGGATTTTTAGTGGAGAGACATTTAATGGATGGGGATATTTCTATTTTTAATAGACAGCCATCATTACATAGAATGAGTATTATGTGTCATAAGGTTAGAATCTTACCAGGAAGAAGTTTTAGATTAAATCCTTCTGTATGTACACCATATAACGCAGATTTTGATGGGGATGAGATGAATTTACATATTCCTCAAAGTGAAGAAGCTATTGCTGAGGCTGAAATATTAATGGAAGTACAAACTCAAATTATAACTCCTAAGAATGGGATGAATATTGTTGCTTCTATTCAAGATGCTATTACTGGAAATTATTTATTAACAAGAAATAAAGAAATGAAGAGAGAGGATGCAGTTGGTTTATTGTTAAGTATTGGTGTGGAGAATGTTGACAGTTTACCTAAGACTAAAATGGTAACTGGAAAAGACGCCTTTAGTGTTTTATTGCCTGAAGATTTTGATTTTATAAGCTATAGTCAAGATTGTGAGAAGTGTAGCAAAGGTGGAAAAGATAAATGTCCTGATGATTTATGTGTATTTATTAAGAATGGAGAATTGTTAAGCGGAGTTATTGATGGAGATTATATTGGAGAAGGAAGTGGACATATTTTAAGAACACTTTATGCGCAATATGGCCCAAGTAAAGCTATTGGAATTTTAGGAAATATCTCTAAGATTGGAATTAGATATTTGTTAAATACTGGATTTTCAACAGGATTAATGGATGCTGATTTAACTGAAGATGTTAAAGGTCAAATTAAAAATATCATTGATGATGCTGAGAAAAAAGTAAAAATATTAATTGAAGATTATGATAATGGAAAATTAGAAGCATTTCCAAGTAAGACATTAAAAGAAACTTTAGAATTGAAAATATTAGAAGTTTTAAATAAAACTAGAAATAAAGCTGGAGATGTTGTTGTTGCGAATAGTAAAGAGGATAATCCTTCAATTATAATGGCAAATTCTGGAGCTAGAGGTAATTCTATGAACTTAGCTCAGATTGCGGCTTTAGTAGGACAACAAGCTTTGAGAGGAGAGAGAGTAAATAAAGGTTATAGACAAAGAACTTTAAGTATTTTTAAGAGAGGAGATTTGTCCCCTAGTCCGCATGGATTCATTAGAAATGGATACAAACAAGGACTTCAACCTGCTGAATTCTTTTTCCACGCAATGACTGGAAGAGATAGTTTAATGGATACCGCTTTGAGAACACCTAAAAGTGGATATTTGTATAGAAGATTAGCTAATGCTTTGCAAGATTTAAAAATTGAATATGATGCTACTGTTAGAAGTTCAGATGGAAGTATTGTTCAATTTAAATATGGTGATGATGGTATTGATATTTCCAGAAGCGAAAGTGGAACTATTAATGTTAAAAGAATAGTGAGGAATTTGTGTGACAAATGAGCGACTTAATTAATGAATATAAGGATGTACTTCCTGAACCTATACTTAACGAAGTTAAGAGCGAGATAGAGAAAAGAAAATTAACTAAGGATAAAATGAAAGAAGTTTTGGAGAAAATAAAAGAAGAATATGAAACTGCTTTGGTTGATCCTGGTGAAGCTATAGGAATTATTACTGCTGAAAGTTTTGGTGAACCTTCTACACAAATGACATTAAATGTAAAGCATTTCGCAGGGGTTGCGGAGATGAATGTTACATTAGGATTACCAAGATTAATTGAGATTTTTGATGCTACTAAGAATCCTAGTACTCCTGCAATGGAAGTTTATTTGAAGAAAGAATATGCAAAAGATGCTAAAGTTGTTAGAAAAATAGCTTACAAATTAAAAGAGACTAAATTAAAAGATGTTGCTAGTGAATTTTTAATCGATATTGCTAAACTAAGTGTTAGGGTTGTAATTGATAAAACTAAATTAAAAGATTTAGGGATGAGTGAAACTGAATTAGTTGCTGTTCTAAGTGCTGGGTTAAGGAATATTCAAGTTAGAAGTACTAAAGAAGGAATTACTTTAAAGGGTAAAGAAATGGCTTTGAATGAAACTTATACTTTAAAGGAGAAAGCTAAAAATACTTTTATTTCTGGAGTAAAAAAAGTTACGCATGTTCTTCCTGTAAAAAGAGGAGGAGAATTTGTTATATTGACTGCTGGAAGTAATATGAAAGATGTTTTTGAAATTAAAGAAGTAGATTCTTCTAGAGTTATGAGTAATGATATTCATGAAATAGCTAATGTTTTAGGAATTGAAGCTGCTAGACAAGCTATAATTAACGAAGCTTCTAAGGTTATTAATAATCAAGGTCTTGATGTAGATAATAGACATATTATGTTGATATCAGATGCTATGACTTCTCAAGGTGCAATTAGAGGAATTACAAGAACTGGTTTAACTGGGGAAAAAGAAAGTGTCTTTGCTAGAGCTAGTTTTGAGACACCAATTAAACATTTGATTAATGCTGCTATGACTGGAGAGAAGGATAGATTAAATTCAGTTATTGAAAATGTGATATTAAATCAACCTGTTCCGTTAGGTACTGGTCTTCCTGATTTGATTGTCGCTGTTAATGGGGCTTTGAGTAAAAAGAAAAATGAAAGAATTAACTGATGCTTTGAAGAAAGAAAAAAAAATTATTTTTGGTACAGATAGAACTATGAAATTATTAAAAAATAAAAAATTAAGTAAAGTGTTTATTGCTAGTAATTGTAAGGATAAAGAAGATTTCGAACATTATTGTAAAATTAATGAAACTGAATTGATTGAGTTGGATATGAAAAATAAAGAAGTTGGAGTTTTCTGTAAAAAATTATTTTTTATTAGTGCTGTTGGGTTGGAGAAATAATTACGAAAAGCTTTTAAATTAGGTTTCTAATATTAAAATAAGATATTTATGAATAAAATTAAATTTTTAATTGGTAATTCTTTTAGACTAAAATGAAAATTGTATACAATCAAAAATTAATGAAGTACATGATTCTATTTGAGAATTTAACTCATGTGAAAGTTAAAGATATTTATTCTAGAAATGGGAGTTTGTGGTTTATTGTTCAGAAAGGGGGAATGTTTAGAGCTGTTGGTAAGAATGGTGAAAAAGTTAAAAAAATAGAGAATATGGTTAAGAAGAAAATAAAAATTATTGAGTATGATGATAATGTTTGTAAATTTAGTTCTCATTTAATATATCCTGTTAAGGCTAAAAATATTGAATTTAATGATAATAATTTGGTATTTGAATGCGAGGATAGTAAATCGAAAGGTTTATTAATCGGCCGAGACCGTAAAAATTTGAAGGAGCTTAAAGAAGTTCTGAGTAGATATTTTAAAGTGGATGATATAATTGTAAGATGAGTGAAGCCGAAAAAACAGTGGAAGAGAGAATTGTAGAAAGCGATGCTTCAGATTATGTTAAATTGAAAAAGTTATTCAAAGCTAAAACATTGCCCAGAGTTATTGGAGATATGGGCATGGGATTGATTCTACATTCTGTTGGTCAAAAAGCTGAAATTCCTTTGAACGATGGTCCATATACGGATTTTTACATTGAAATGGGATTGGTTGAACATGGAGTTGGTCCTGTAGGCAAAAGAACATATCAATGGACTGATTTAGCCAGAAAATTAAATTATCGTGCGGACATGAAATGGATAGATCGTTATGATGGAGATACTGTGGCTGGAGTAGAAGACGGCTCATCATTATGTGAAATGGAAGTATAATTGTAAGATGAGTAATAAATCAAATGGCCTTGGTGCTGGAAAAAAATTAAAGAAAAGAAGAGAAACAAGTAGAATGAAGGATAAGTGGTATAAGAAGAGAGTTCTAGGTCTTAAAATTAAATCAGATCCATTAAAAGGAGCACATCAAGCTAAAGGTATTGTGTTAGCTAAGATACAAAGAGAAGCTAAGCAACCTAATTCTGCTATGAGAAAATGTGTTAGATTACAATTAACTAAAAATAGTAAAAAAATAACAGCTTTTGTTCCTGGAGATAATGCTTCTAAATTTATAGATGAACATGATGAAGTTATTGTAGAATGTATTGGTGGAAAGATGGGAAGAAGTAAAGGAGATATTCCTGGAATTAGATGGCAAGTTATAAAAGTTAATGATCAAAGTTTAAAATCATTATTAAGTGGAAAAGTGGAGAAAGGTAGAAGATAAAATGAGTGAAAACTATTGTGCACAAGTAGATGAGTTAAAGAGATCGTGGGATAGGTTTTATGCAACTTTGGTCAAAAAAGATGTTTCGGCAATAATTGAAAGCGGATATCAGACCTTGGAAATGATGCAAACTTTTTTAGATGCTAGATATCAAGTTGATGGAGATGGTTTAGGACCTGATCTTGGGCAGAGTATGGTGGAACTTATTCAAGAAACAGAAGAAATTGGAGATTCGAGAAAAACCGAAGCGTTTGGTATGGATGATTCTGGAGGATATAGGGTTTAGATGAAATTATTTAACATTTGGGATACAGAAGGAATTAAGATTTTGGATCCTGGACTTGGAAGGTATATTAATTTAAATGAGAGATTAATCCCTAGAACTGCTGGTAGAAATACTGGAGTAAAGTTTCATAAAAGTAATTATCATATTGTTGAGAGATTAATGAATAAATTAATGATTCCTGGACATAAAGGGAAAAAACATAAAATTACATCTGGACATACTACTGGGAAAGTTGTTAAAGTTTATAATATCGTTGAAGAAAGTTTTAGAATAATTGAAAAAAAACTAAATAAAAATCCTGTTGAAGTATTTGTTAAAGCTATTGAAAATTCTGCTCCTAGAGAAGAGATTACTACAATTGAATATGGTGGAGCTAGATATCCTAAAGCGGTAGAATGTTCTCCTCAAAGAAGAATAGACATTGTATTAAGATTTATGACTCAAGGTGCTTATGCTGCTTCATTTAATAAGAAAAAAAGTGTTGTTAGTGCTTTAAGTGAAGAAATTATTAATGCTTACAACTTAAGTATAAATAGCAATGCTATAGCAAAGAAAAATGAATTAGAAAGACAAGCTGATTCAAGTAGATAATTTATCCATAGCATAATCAAATAATTCTTCTGCATAATATGCTAATAAACTTGATCCTGATATAAATAATACTGAAAAAGCTTTTTTTGGGTTGTTACTTATTGTTGACTTTATTGTATCATATTTTGCAGAAATTATGGGTTCTAATGATTGATATTGTTCACTAAGTTGGGTCACTACATCTGAAATCTCTACCATTATTTTTTATTTGGGATTTAATTTAATAAACTTATTGCTTTTAGTTTATATAAATTTAAATATTAATTCCGAAAAGAAGAAGATATGTTTAAGAAAGCTTTAACTTTAGGATTAGTTGGATTATTGAATTTTAGTCCTGTTAATGCTGATAAAGTTGATGATTTTGTTAATTCTACTTTGGGTGGAAATGGCATTGATTGGAGACTTCACTTGTGGGATTCTATGGTTTTGACAACTAATGATTCTTTTTTGCTTAGACATACTGGTTATGGAGAAAAAAATGACAAAAAACCTGAAGACTTGGCGGCTAAAGTTAGATTTTTAGATACTATTAATTATCAGGGTATTTTAATGTCTACTCTTAGAAAAGAAGATATAAAAGATATAAGAAAAAATACTTTTTTTGATTTATTAGGGATTGAAATAGCTCATGATTTGTATCCCAGACTCAGATTTATAGATCCTATAGTTGATAAACTTGCGGACATCTCCGATAGAAATAATCTAAAATATTTAGCTGGGATCACTGGAATTGCTCTTTTTATTGGATATACTTATCCTGGAGAGGGAAATTTGTACAATTTGAATTTTGATGAACAAACTAGGGGAAATAATCTATGGAAACATATTGGATTTGCTTCTTACTATACTTTTACGCGTTCTTTGATGTTAGAGCATGCAGGATATGAAAAACATCCACCAGAATCTTTAGCATGGAGAAATGCTTATGGTGTTGTTTTAGCAAAGGAACTAATTTTAGATGCAAGAGGAAAAGGACCTAGTATTAGAGACGTTGCTGAAGGGGGCGTTGGAATAGCTTTGGGATATGGAGCATTTAAAATAAAAGATAGAGTTGATCCTGCGGTTTTGGGTTTTGTAGATAAATTTAATCCTGAACCTTATCATAAGGGTATTAAATTTACTAGAGAATTTTAACGTATTCTAACTGCTTCTAAGTTTTTAGGTGCATTAGTTTCTATTCTGCCCATTTTATGAATTGTTGAAGCTAAATCCAAACATCTTGAGTTTTCTCCATGAACAATAATAACTTTTCTAGGTCTTGGGTCTAAGTTGTAAATGAATTTAGTTAATTCTGTTCTTGATGCGTGTCCAGATAAACCATCAATTGTTGTGACTTCCATTTTAACTTCTAACCTTCTTGGTTTTCCTGTTTCATCATCTAAAGTAAATTGCTTTTCTCCGGATTGAACTCTTCTACCTAAAGAACCTTCACCTAAATAAGAAACAAAGATTATAGTGTTCTTTGGATTTTCTGCCATTCCTTTAAAGAATTCTACTGATGCACCTCCTGTTAACATTCCAGAAGTTGCTAAGATTACACAAGGGCCTTTTTCTTCTAAAATTTGTTTCCTTTCTTTTGTTGAACCAACTTTTTTGAAAATTGGAGATAAGAAAGGGTTGTGATCTTGATGGAAGATTGCTTTTTTTACATCATTGTTTAGGAAATCTGGATATGCGGTGTGAATTGCAGTTACATCCCAGACCATACCTTGAACATAAATTGGGATGTCCATCATTTTCTTTT
>NZBI01000022.1 GCA_002687825.1 Nanobdellota archaeon | reverse complement strand
TGTTAAAGGGTGAAAGGTGTTTAACATCATAGACAGCAGGAAGGTATGCTCAGAAGCAGCAATCCTTTAAAAAGTGCGTAATAGCTTACCTGTCAAGACATTAAGCCCTGAAAATGGACGGGACTAAACTGATTACCGATATTGCAAACCATCCGCTTATAGTGGATGTGTAGTAGGCAGGCGCTTTGTTAGGGTAGAAGTTTTTTCGCAAGAAAAGATGGACCTAGTAAAGATGAAAATCCTGGTGGTAGTAAGATCTAAATAAGGTGAGAATCCTTAATACCGAAAGGGCAAGGTTTCCTCAGCACTGGAATTCAGCTGAGGGTAAGTCGATCCTAACCAAGTCCATAACTTGGACAAGGGGAAAGGGAAAAAGGTTAAAATTCCTTTACTATTTAAGTACACACGGTAACGTAAGACCAATTCTAGACAGTTCTGGCTAAATCAATCTTAATCGTCGTTAAGATCAATTAAGATAAGGCAGGGAAGTACCGTAATGGTGAGAACCTGCTTAAACTTAAGATGTGTCGACCTTGAGTCGATTTGGTTGATGCCAGGATTTCGTAAAAATAGAATTGGTAAGTAACTTGAATAATCGTACCCAGAACCAGCACAGGTGCCCAGGGTGAATAGCCCAAGGTATGTGGGACCAATTTAGCTAAGGGAATTCAGCAAATTAGCAGCGTAGCTTCGGTTTAAGCTGTTCCTGTGTTTGTAATCATATGATTGCGATTACAGGATTCAATAACAAAGGAGGTCCGACTGTTTAATAAAAACTTAACCTTCTGCTACTCCGAAAGGACTTGTATAGAAGGTGACGTCTGCCCAGTGCTAGTACTCAAATCTCAGTTTCAACTGAAGTAAGAGCTAGTAAACGGCGGGGGTAACTATAACTCTCTTAAGGTAGCGAAATACCTTGTCGTTTAATTGACGACTCGCATGAAGGCGCAACGAGACTTCCACTGTCCCTAGCTAAAATCCCCCGAACACACTTTACTGGTGCAAAGGCCAGTGACTTCCAGTGGGAAGCGAAGACCCCGTAGAACTTTACTACAACCTATGAGTGTGAGGTAGGTTTCATTGCTCAGTATAGGTGGGAGTCGTTCAAACTTTTCTTTCGGGAAAAGTGTAGACTCAAGTGAGATACCACCCAATAAAACCTGCTTCACTAACTAGAAATCTAGGACATTTATAGGCGGGTAGTTTGGCTGGGGCGGCCCCTGCTGAAAAGATATCAGTAGGGCCCAAAGGTCGGCTCAACAGGTTTAGAACTCCTGTGAAGAGTGCAAGAGCAAAAGCCGGCCTGACTGGATTCTGACAAACAAAGAATCCAGAGACGAAAGTCAGGTCTAGCGAACCTCTAAACCTCCTTGATGGGGGTTAGAGATGACAGAAAAGCTATCTCGGGGATAACAGAGTCGTCGCGCCTAAGAGCTCAAATCGACGGCGCGGCTTGCTACATCGATGTCGGCTCTCCGTATCCTGGTTGTGCAGAAGCGACCAAGGGTGGGGGTGTTCACCCATTAAAACGGATCGTGAGCTGGGTTTAATACGTTGTGAGACAGTATGTATGATATCTACTGGAAGTGTTGATGTTTGATAGGAAGGACCATTTAGTACGAGAGGAACAATGGTTCGAGGCCTCTGGTGTATCTGTTGTCCGACAGGGCAGGCAGAGCAGCTACGCCTTTATTGGATAAGTGCTGAAAGCATCTAAGCACGAAGCTGACCTAGAAAAGAAACATCTTAGAGTACCTGTAAAAGACAGGTTCGATAGGACTGGCGTGTAAGTTTCAAGCTCCGGCGAGAAATTTAGCGTGCGGTTACTAACAACTCATTCTTACAAAACCAATGTTAAACTTATATTTTGAATTGTGAAATTTATTTTTTTAGTTGCAAAACCTTTTTTAACAAAAAGCTTTACCAAAAATAGAATTTCCACGAATATTTATTTTGGTGAAGGTTTTTCTAATAGCTTCTATTTCTTTTTTTCCTAATACTTCTCTTCAATAAAAAAGAATTCGGAACTAAAATCTCATCCCCTTCTTTAGTTTTAATCTTAGTCTCTACCAAATTAATATCTAAAACTTTACCCATAACTGTATCAACCTCAATATTATCTCCTTTCTTAAAATTCTTCCTCTGATTAATATAAAATCCGGCGGTCAAATTAGGCATAAAATCCTTAAAAGCTAAAATAATCAACACAATAATAATAACTAAAATAACTACTAAAATTATATATAAAATAATCGTCGTTAACCCTAACTGATTCAAAGCCATAATTATCGTCGCAAAATAAATCAAATATTCTATAACCCTAGAAAAAAACTCTTCCAATGGTAATTTTATACCAAATTCCTCTTTTAATATATCATTTAACTTAACTTCCTTCAAAATCTTATTCGTCAATTTACTTAAAAATCTCGCAAACAAAATTCCAATCAACAAAATAGCTATAGCTGCCACTAATTTTGCTAACCTTTCATTGAATAACACATTTATCTGAGTTATATCTACCATACTTGTATTTTAGAAAATATACTTTAAAAAGCTTTTTACTCTTAATTTCTTAGTGAAGGTTCTTTTTAAGAAAGTTCTTTTAATCACAGAACCTTTTTTAACAAAAAGCTTCACCAAAAATATTTAAAACCAAACTATTAATACTTTTACTATGCCAGTCAACCCAGACATTCATTATCAAAAAGCAGAAGAAGATTATCATAACGCTAATACAGATGAAGAAAAAATAAATGCACTAAAAAAAATGCTCAGTTTAGCGCCTTCCCATAAGGGAGCAGAAATTCTGAGAAAAAATATTAAAACAAAAATAGCTAAACTTAGATTTAGTACAACAAAACAAAAAGAGCTAAAAAAAGGTGGCTTCCAAAAAATTTCCTTTAAAAAAGAAGGTGCTGCCTCTGTTGCTTTATTAGGTGTTACTAATAGTGGCAAAAGTACTTTACTAAAAGAATTAACCAACGCTAATGTTAAAATTGCTTCTTATGAATTTACAACCAAAAAACCAGAATACGGTATTTTAGACTATCAAGGAGTTAAAATCCAAATAATTGAAATTCCAGCTGTTGTTAAAAATTTTCTAGAAACAGAACTAGGCCCATCTTTATTTTCTATAATAGAAACTTGCGATTTAATTTTATTATTATTTAATGATCCTTCAGAAAAAAATTTATTGGATCGCGAGCTTTCAACTTTAAAAATAAAAAAAATTATTTACATTGAAAAAGAAGATATAAAAGAAAAAATCTGGAAAAATTTAAATTTAATTAAAGTCTATACAAAAGAGCCAGGTAAAGAAAAAGCTTATCCTCCAGTAGCTTTAGATAAAAAAAGTAATGTTAGAGATTTAGGCGTTAAAGTACATAAAGATTTCATTAAAAAATTTAAATATTCTGTTGTAAACGGACCTTCTGGAAAATTTAAAAATCAAAGAGTTGGGCTTAAACATATCTTAAAAGATGATGATATTGTAGAATTTCATATTGAAAAAAATTAATATTTTATAATTTCTATTCCTTCAATCCTAGAAAAATGTTTTTCATTTCTGGTTATTATCTTATTACAACCATTTAGCAAAATAATTGAGGCAATAAAACAATCGTTTTCCTCTATTACATTACCGTTTTTAATCAAATTAGCTAAGATTTCAGCAGCTTTCATCCCCCAACCATGAATCCTTAAAATTTCTATAGAATCAAAAAATTTTATAGCAGATTCTTCTTCTCTTAAATGATCATCTTTTGTATAAATACCGATAAAAACTTCAAAAACATTAATTTCAGTAGTAACAATCTCATCCTTATAACTATCGACAAAATTAACTGCTCCTTCTTTATCTTTTAAAAAATCAATAATACAATCAGTGTCTATGCATATCATCTTTTTCCAGTTTTTTTAATAAATCTACAGTAGCTTTCCTTCTTATAGAGTTTATTCTCTTCTTCATACCTTCTATTTCTTTATCAGGAACATCTTTCCACGCTCCAGCAAATTCCATAATATCCGTCTTTTTTCCAACCAACTTTCTAATAACTTCTGAAAAACTCTCATTTTCATGTTTTCTACTCAACAAAATATTATATGCATCATCCATTATAGAAATTGTTTTAGTTCCCATACACATACACATATATGTACACATATTTAAAACTTTCGATTTTTATAAATATTTATCAATCAATCTTCTAGGCCATCCGCTTTTAATTAATCCTTGTTTTAGTTGTTCTTTACTTTGTCCTTGGTTTTCTGCTTTTTCTATGAAATTTTTTAATTGTTTTTCTGTGTTTGAAATTGGTTTTCTTTTAAATTTATCTTTGTTCTTAAATATAAAAAATATAATTATAACAATTAAAATTCCTAATATCCAATATATCAAATTTAGTATCAAAACCTTCATCACCTTCACTTAAACCAAATACATCATTAAAAACAAAAAAATCATCAAAATCTACAACACCATTACCACTAAAATCATTACAAATATTTTCCTCTACTACACTCCCAGTAATAAATCTTAAAAAATTTCCAGTTAAACTTTGAAAGAAACTACTTTCCGTCCCAAATAACTCTCTCATCTCTTCCCTTAATTCTTCTCTCTCATCTTCATCAGCTTCTAAGTATCTTTGAGCATAACTAGAAAACTCATCCAGAGTACAATAATCATCTTCATACAATTCAAAATCCAAAGAAACCTCTCCCAAATAGCTCCTACTACAAGGAAAACTTACTCTTCCATTATAACTAGTTCCATTAAATTGTGCAACAAATTTTTCATTAGTTATTTCTAGATTAATACCTTTATCCCAAAAATTTATAACAGAATCAGTACATACTTCTCCAAAAAACAAATATTCTTTCTCAGCATTCAAACTAACTTCATTATTCTGAATTAAATTCTCATCAATAGCGCACAACTCTCCACCACTACATTCCCCTAATTCCACATCTCCACAGCCAAGATCATCAAACTGAGAACTAACTAAAGGTACAACTAACAAAAACACTATCAAGATCATTCCTCTTTTTATACTCATACTTAGACTTTAACAACATTTAATAATATAAAAACTTTATTTATCACAATGAAATTTCTAATCTTAACTTTAATTTTTTTAACAGGCTGTTCTATAACAGGAAACGCTACACTAGAAGGTCCTTTCACAGTTACAAAAGTTGTAGACGGAGACACTTTAGATTTATCTAATGGAGATAGAGTTAGATTTTCGGGAATTAACACTCCAGAAACTGGTGAATGTTATTATCAAGAAGCTAAAGATTTCCTATCTTCATTAGTTTTAAACAAACAAGTATTTTTAGAAAAAGATCGCAGTGATGAAGGAAAATATGGAAGAAAACTAAGATATATTCATATTAATGATCAAATAGCAAATGACATTTTAGTAAAAGAAGGTTACGCTAAAGTCTACGATAAATATAAAGCAGACACTAAAAGATATCCCGAACTAAAAAAATTAGAAGCTATAGCTATCAAAAACAACTTAGGAGTTTGGTCTTGCGAAAAACAAGATTGTCTATTTGTTTCCTCAAAAAATTCAGAAAAATATCACACTCCAAATTGCAAATACGCTAAAAAAATTAAACAAGAAAACAAAATTTGCCATAAAACAACTCCAGATAAAGAATTCTCAGGATGCTAATTCCATTTAGTTTTCAATAATAATTTCAAATCAATCAACAATTTTCCTTTTTTCAAACTATCAAAAAAACGATTTACCATATATGAAGGTCTAAAATAAAACTCAAAATAAGCCCTATTGTAATATTTTTCAAGAGTTTCCCATGAAAGATTTGGATGTTTGTAAAGATTCTTTGCATTGTGAAAATTAAAATTGTCCCAATCCTCTTCCTTAAAGTATTTCCCTTTCCATTTTTCATACAGAGGAGTAGAAGGTAAAGGAACCAAAATATCAAATTTTACAATTGAAGGTTTTATTTCTTTTGCAAAATCTATAGTTTGTCTCATAGTCTCTTCAGTATCTCCAGGTAATCCCAAAATCAAATATGCGGTAGTTTCCATACCAACTTTATTACAAATTCTAAAAGCATTACGAACTTGTTCCAATGTTTGCTGTTTCTCTATACCATCCAAAATTTCCTGATTTCCAGATTCAACACCAAAAGAGGCTCTATAACATCCAGTATCATACATAAGTTGAGCAAGTTCCTCATCTAATTTATCAACCCTAATTCCATTAGAGCATGCCCATGAAAGTCCAACATTCTCTTCTTTTAACAATCTACAGATCTCTTTAACTCTTTCTTTACTTGTAGTAAACATATCATCGATTATATGAATTTCTTTATATCCTAATTTTTTCATATATTTAAATTCTTCAACAACTCTTTTCGGAGATTTATATCTAAAATTCCTACCAAAAACAGCTTTAGTACAATAAGTGCATCCCCATGCACAACCCCTACTAGTCTCAATCATTACAGTCGGCCTCTTCCTAGAAAAAGCAGCTGGCATTTTGTATTTATGGATATCAACAAGCTCAAACGCGGGCATTGGTAACTCATCTAAATCCTTAAGAAACGGCCTAGTTGGAGTAAAAATTTCTTTTTTATTTTTTTTAAATCCTATTCCCAATATCTTACTATAATCTTTAGAATTACAAATTTCCAAAATAGAAAAATCACCTTCTCCACATATAGTAATATCTATTTCTGGGTTTTTCAAAACACCCTTAGGATCTGCACTAGGATGGCTTCCTCCAGCAATAACTAAAATATTTTTATCAAATTCTTTAACAACTTTAGCCATATTTTTACATTGATTATAGGTAGGAGAACCAAAACTAAGACCAACCATTTGAGGTTTTACTTCTTCTAGTTTCTTCCTAAGAATCTCATTTTGATTTTTAGCACCCAATAAGTCAAAATCTATTAAATCCGCTTCATGACCATCACGAATTAAAGATCCCGCAATCGTCAAAAGATTCAACGGAGGATAATGAGGAACTGCCTCTTCTATTTTTGTTCCTTCATAAACATCTTCTAAAGAAGGATTTACCAATAATACTTTAACCATTGTTAATAAACCAAAATTTGGAATCCTTAAAAAGGTTTTTATTTATCTATAGTTATATTAAATACTCCATATCAAAAATATCAATATGGAATAAACAAAAACTCCAACTACAAACCAAAAAGGATTTCCTTCTTTATACTTAGGAATCATTTCCCTAATAACAATATACAACAATATACCAGCAACTAACCCTGTTAAGATAAATGTAGTTTTAGAACTAAGATTATAAAGTATAGCAACTATAGCTCCATAAATGCTTCCACCAGCTAAAAAAATCCTAACCAATTCATTCTTAACTTCTGGTTTTTTCCTAAAATTAAATCCGTGTATTTTATGCAAAGATAAGTTACTCAAAGCCGCATGAAAAAATACAGGAACAAAAAACAAAAATCCTTCTATATTACCAATCCTAAAAAATTGAACTAACACAATCCCAATAATGAAATCATATAACAACAACCATAAAGAATGGTTTAATTTCAAATCTTCAGAAATCTTTCCTTCTCCAACAAATCTATAAATAAATCTCTCAACAACATGAAACACAACAAAACCAATCAAAACAAAAACAAACAAAGATCTATTAAAACTATTAACTCCTTCATAAACACCTGGCAATAAATGTAAAAAAACATAAGCTACTGAAATGCCAGCGACAAAAGAAATTATGCTCGGTTTATACTCAGAACCCTCAATTGAAAACATTCCACTTAAATAATTAGCCAATGCTATAATTCCAGCTAACACAAACGCTAATACCATCTTTACAAATTATCTTTTAGAAAATATAAATGTTTCTTTATTTTTTAGTGAAGGTTTTTCTTAAAAAGATTCAACTAAAATAATTATACAACCAAGAAATTAAATAACCACCAATAAATCCATCTATAAATCCATAAACTCCTCCAATCAAACTTCCTAAAATACTAGGTTTAAACCCTTTGTAAACAGTTCCAATTAAATTAACAATCTCAACCCCATATCCAGTTAAAGAAATTAACCCGGTAATTAGCATTCCAGCTCCAAAAGTAATTCCTAAACTCAATCCTAAAGCTTTTTCATTTAGTTTCTTCATTTTTTCTTTTTCGTGAACGTTTTTCCTAAAAAGGTTCTATTCTACTACCAATCTCCCTTCCATTAAATTCTTCCCAAATCCGCAAGGCTCTTCACATCTAAAAACAAAATCCCCTTTAGTATGAGCTTTAAAATCATAATACGTAGCTTCATTAGGTTTAATAACAATATTTTCATCATACATATATCTACTTATCTTAAAACCAAATTCTTGATCTTCTTCACCAGTCACCAATTTCAGTCTAACATTTTCATTTTGTCTAACTTTAATTTCATTAGGTAAAAATCTCCATTTCTCAGCAAAAATCGTAATTTCATTAATTTCATTTTCCTTAATAGTAAAAGCCGTTTGATCTAATCCAACCATAACCAAAGCAGAAGCAATAACCAAAACACTAACAATAACTAAATCTCTTTTCTCTAAATTGGAAACAAAATCTAAATCATCACTATGCCTCTTTTTTACCATTTACTTTACTTTAACTTTTAAACTTATATAACTATTGATTTATAACATCTAAAACTATAAAAATAATCAAGTTCTCTAAAATATATGGTTTCTATTGCCGAAATGGCGGATTATGTATTTTCTCTCTATCATCCTAATGGAAAGAAAGGAGAAGACGTTCTAACAACCTTAAGAAGTTACAAAGGCCAAATTCAAGAAGATAATATTAAAGCAGGTATAGAAAAATTAGAAAAAATAGTAAAGGGCGGAATTTTAGATCCAACAAACCAAGAATTTCACACTAGCGTGATGGTTTTATATAGTCAATTATCTAAACTAGATTTAGATAAAAATGGATCGTAAAGATTTCTATTTCAAAAAAGCAAAATCTGAAGGTTATTTAGCTAGAAGCGTCTATAAATTATTAGAAATAAATAAAAAATATACTTTAATTAATTCTAATTCAAAAGTTTTAGACCTAGGTTGCAGTCCAGGTTCTTGGGTTCAAGCTTGTCTAAAATTAAACGCAAAAGAAATAGTTGGAATTGACTTGAAAAATGTTACCATAAAAGATGATAAATTTACTTTCATCAGAGAAGATATAAACAAATTAGATTACAAAAAATTAAGAAACTTTGATATTGTTATCTCTGACCTAGCTCCCCCAACTTCAGGAAATAAAGATTTAGATTCATTTCAAAGTTTAAAATTGAGTGAAAAGGCGTTTGAAATAGCAAAAAAAGTATTAAAACCAAAAGGAAATTTCTTAGTCAAAGTATTCCAAGGAGAAGAATTTGAAGAATTATTAAAAATTATTAAAAAAAGTTTTGAATTTTGTAAATCTTACAAACCTAAAAGTACAAGAAAAGCTTCTAAAGAAATTTATATAGTAGCGAAAAATTATTTAAAGAAAGAATAATTTAAAAATATAATGTCATTAAAAGTTAACAAAATCAATTGGAGCTTTTCAATCAAATATATTATACCAATTTTAGTTATGATTTTAGGGTTTTATCTCTTATCAACCCAATTTGAAACTCAAAATCCAATCTTCTGGCCATGGGCGATTATCACAATAGGAATAATATGGTTGGCAGTAGAATTTAAAAAAACTAACATTCCCCATAACCTTAAGAAATAACCATTCCTTAGTAACTAATAATTCTAATCTAATTTTTTAAGAAATTTTACAAACTTTTCAAATAAGTTTATAAATTCCTCCTAATTCCCCATAAAAATGCTAAAAGCTCAACTACACATACATTCCCATGAAGATCCTCGAGATAGAGGGGGATATACAGCAAAGGATGTAATAGATAAAGCTTCAGAATTAAATTTTGATGTCATAGCTTTCACATTTCATGATATATTATTCTATCCACAAGAAATTCAAGAATACGCAAAAAGTAAAGATATTCTACTAATTCCAGGAATAGAAAAAACAATAGAAAAAAGCCACGTATTAATTTTAGGTTTAACAGAATTGCCAGAATTAAATAAAATAGAAGATCTAAAAAAACTTCCAGAAGAAGCTTTAATCATCGCAGCTCATCCTTTTCTTCCACTATTACAATCCCTAAAGGAAAAATTATTAGAAAACATTGACTTATTTCATGGAATAGAACATCATTTTTTCTACAGAAAATATATTAATTTCAATAAAAAAGCAATTAAAATAGCAAAAAAACACAATAAAACAATCGTAGGCACTTCAGATGTCCATGATTTAAAATGTTTTAGTTTAACTTATTCTTTAATAGATTCGAAAAAAAATAAAGAAGATGTAATAAATGCAATAAAAAGAAATAAAATAAAAGTAGTAACTAAACCAGCACCATTTTCTATGTTTTATCCACTTCCCTTAAAAATCTTTTCAAAGAAAATATTTTATAAAATATTCAAGAAAAATCATTGATCTTTTTTAAAAATTCTAGCAAAAAATCCTTTTTTATCATCCTCTTCAGTATATGTTCCTAATTTCTTCTCTACTTCTTCCAATCTTAATCTTAAAGAATTAAATTCTAATAAATTTTGTCTTATAATACTCAAATCATCCATAGTATTCTTAGTACTTTCCTCTAAAGCATTAATATCTTTTTTTATTTTCCCAAAGGATTTCTTTAAACTAAAATCCAATTCTTTTAAATTCTTAAATGCCATAAAAACCTAATAAAAACAGCATTTATAAACATTATCAATATAAAAAACAAAATGAAAAAACCAGAATTATTAGTGCCTGCAAATAGTTTAGCTACTTTGAAAACCGCAATAGATGCAGGAGCAGATGCAGTATATTTTGGGTTAAAATTAAATTCAAACATGCGTACATCAAATATTCAAATCTCAGACTTACCTAATTTAAAAAAATACAAAATTAAAAAATATTTAACTCTAAATTCAATTTACTATGATGTTCAATTAGAAAATTTAAAAAATGTCATTGAAAAAACTAAAGATTATATCGACGCTTACATCTGTTGGGACTTAGCCACAATTCAGCTACTTAAAAAAAACAATTTACCTTTCTTTATATCAACCCAAGCTTCTATCTCAAACTCAGAATCCGCTAAATTTTACAAAGAATTAGGAGCAAAGAAAATAGTTTTAGCTCGTGAATTAACTTTAGAACAAATAAAAAAAGTAAAAGAACGTGCAGATATTCCTGTAGAAGTTTTTATCCATGGAAGTATGTGTATGGCCGTTTCTGGCAGATGCTTCATTTCTCAAGATCTATTCAAAAAATCAGCTAACCGAGGACAATGCCTTAATAATTGCAGAAGAGAATATACAATTAAAGATAAACAAGAAGGGGGAGAAGAAATGATCTTAGGTGACAATTACATTCTAAACGCTAAGGATTTATGCACATTGCCATTCATTGAAAAATTAATCGAAGCAGGAATTGATTCCTTTAAAATAGAAGGTAGAAACAAAAAACCAGAATATATCAAAGCAGTTACAGAAGCTTATAGAGAAGCAATTGATTCTTATTATGAAAATAAGTTAGATGATAAATTAAAAGAAAAGTTAATGAAAAAATTAAAAACAGTTTACCATAGAGAGTTTAATCAAGGATTCTTTTTCGGAAAACCTTTAGATTCTTTTTCAAACAACACCGGAAGTAAAGCAACAAAAAGCAAAAAATTTATTGGAAAAATTGAAAATTATTATGATAAGCAAAAAGTAGCTGTCTTTAATGTGCAGGCTAATCCAATTAAACTAAAAGATTCTTTACTAATAATTGGAAACAAAACTGGAACAATAGAAACTACAGCTCTAGGTTTAGAAGTAGAACATAAAAAAGTAAAAGAAATCAAAAAAGGCTTAGTTGGAGTTAAATTAGACTCTAAAGTTAGAGTTAATGATGAAGTTTATTTATTTGAAGATATCTAATTCTTTCTATAAACGCCCAAAAGAGATTTAGCAGAAGCCTCATCTGAAATAGTTATATCCAATGTTCCTTCAGACTCTAATCCATCAAACTCAGGAGGTTTATGACTAAGAAACGTGTTATAAGAAAGTAAGAAAAATGTATCTCTTGGAGAATCTGAAGCTATTTTTCTAGCTATATCATAAGGATTATTCCAAAAATTAAAAAAAACATTTACATCTTTAAAGTCTTCTTCAGCGGATCCATACGTTTCATCCAAAGTAAAATCTCCCCTAGTAATTCTAGGAGTAACTCCATTTAACAAACCTAACTCCCTTAAATTTTCCATATTTTGCCTAGAAGTCTCAACTAATTCTCTATCAAACTCAACTCCCAGAGAGGGAATTCTATATCCACCACTTATCAAAGCACTAACTCTTCCATCTCCACTACCTGCATCACAAAAAACAGAATCCTTCCCCAATATACCCGCTTCTAATAGAATTGCAATTCCTTCATTTAACTCACTCAATTCAGAAGGCATATACAACCCCATTTCAGTATAATTATTCCTATATCTAACTCTTTCTTGAAAATATTTCATTATTTCTTTAGCTTTTTTCATAAAATATAGTGTTTTTACCACTTTTAAACATTCTCCTTATAAATAAACCCATAAATTTATATACTAGGTATACTTTTTGTATACATTATGGATAAAGAACATATACCTGTACAAGAAGAATTCATCAAAAGAATCTCTAAAATGGGCCCAAATTTAGTAATTAAAGTCCCAAAGGATAGACATGGTGATTTTGAAAAAAGCGATCTAGTTAAGGTAATTTTAGTAAAAAAAGATCATGGATCTGTTGATTAATACTAATCATACATTCTTAAGATTTCTTCTATTTGTTCATCAGTGTACACTTGACCTGTATTTAGATTTACCATTTTACATCCAGAAGAACCCATCCCTGATTTTTGCCAATCTTTTAGGAATTCTAGTTCTTCATCAGATATGTCCCTTCCTTCTTCAAGAACTTCTTCTATATGCTTCTCGTCATACCAATTTAAAGACATAATCTTGTATAAGTAGCTTCACTATTTATACTTTACGTGTTTCAATTAGATAATAAAAATTAGCCAGCTATATTCAACTTTTCCTTTATCTTACCTTCATCAAAACCAACTATAATCTCCCCATCTATATCTATAACCGGCACACTACCAGCAGGATTCTTTTCCATTAGTTCATGCATAGCAGCTTGATCTTTAGTAACATCTTTCTCCGTAAACTCAACATTGTTTTCTTTAAAAAATTCTTTCAATTTAACACAGTAGCTACATGTAGGCGTACTATATACTGTAATCGTATGTTCATTATTTTCAGTCATTTTAATTTCCCCCAATTAACAATTTGTTTTTTATTATTTTTAAACAACCATCCATAAGTAATCCCAGGATTTAAACCCAGTTTCTGAGCAACTTTTCTGTATCCCATAGATTTATGTAATAATTTAGCTTCTTTATACATGCTCACAGGATAAACTGTATAAGATTTTAAAATTTCTTCTAGTTTATATTTTTTTCTTTTAATATTAAAATTAACATTTCTAAAGTAATTATAAATGCTATTCTTGTCATGTATCAGAATACTATATTGTAACTTTTTGCTACCAAATCCAGAGTTACGTCTCTTTTTGAGTTTATGTCTTATATTCAACTCATTTAATAGAAAAGAAATGATGTCAATGAGGGTTTTATCAGAGTTAAAGAAATGTATCCTTCTTATAGCATATTTCCGATTATCAAGGTTTTTACTAACAACTCCCCCTTCAGAATCAAATAAACCTTGAAGAAATTTATTCCTAACTCTCTTGTCTGCACCTAGTATATTCTTCATATCAAAAGATTTAATAAATTTAGCCACTTCAATAGAAGATAAGTCAACCCTTACCAAATTACTATTTTTTACTTTATACAATCTAGATTTTATTCCACTCCACCTTTCTACAACCTTTTTAAAATGATCAGCAAAATCGACATCTTTGACTTTCAAAGTTATTCCAGCTGTCGTTCCGTGTTCAGATCTTCTAAGAAAACAATGTCCATCTCCTTTTTCAACACCCAAAACGTAAGCAAAATCTTCACTAATATTATAAGCAGATTTTCTAATTTTGTTGTATTTTATCTTGTTTGTATCCAAACCAGCTTTTTTCTTAGCATTATTAAAAGAACCAAAATATCTCGTGCTTGCTTGACATAAAGTATGAGGAATTTCTCTAGAAGAAGGGGAATGTCTTAATTGTCTTGATATTTTCAAAAGTTCTTCAATTATCAATTGCTTAGACCATCTTTTCATAACATATAATTAACCAAGTTTTATTTATAAGTCTCACGGGGGTATGGCGAGTATGTCGAGTGAAAAGTAACTTTAAAACATAAATCTTTATATCTAACCATGATTAAAAATTATCTATGAATGTTCTTTTCCCTCATGAAAATATCAGAAAGACTCAAGAAGAATTCATTAATGATATCAAAACAGCGTTAAAAGAGAAAAAACATTTATTAGCTCACGCACCAACAGGAATTGGAAAAACTTCAGCAACTCTAAGCGTTGTAATCCCATACGCATTGGAAAATGGATTAAGTATTTTCTTCTTAACTTCAAGACACACCCAACATAAAATAGCAATTGAAACTTTAAAAAAAATAAAAGAATTACACAACCCCCAATTAAAGGTTGTAGACTTAATAGGAAAACAACATATGTGCTTACAAGAAGTTGAAACTTTAACATCTCAACAATTTACAGATTACTGTAGAGAAATGGTTGATAAAAAAACTTGTCAATATTATACAAAACTAAGAAACAACACAAAATTATCTTTTGAAACTTCTAAATTATTAAAAGATACAAAAACTGAAATCTTAGATGTACAAGATATAATCACAACATCAAAATTATGTGAGCTATGTCCTTATGAAATCTCAATCCTAAAAGCGAGAGAAGCTAATGTTTTAATCATGGATTATTATCATGTCTTTTCTCCATCAATATCTGCAGCTTTCTTAAAAAAAACTGAAAAAACTTTAGACAACTCAATAATAATAGTAGACGAAGCTCATAATTTACCAATAAGAATGCGTGATTCATTATCTTCAAAACTTACATTAACAACAATAGAAAGAGCAATAAAAGAAGCTCAATACTATGAACAAACAATAATTTATCTAGAAGAAATTAGAGATTCTTTACTTAATTTATCTGAAAATTTAGAAGAGGAAAGATTAGTAAAAAAACAAGAGTTTAATTTTGATAATTACGAAGACATAGTAGAAAACTTAGAAAAAGTTGGAGAAGACATTAGAGAACAGAAACAATATTCTTACATTTCCACTGTAGCAACATTCTTACAATTATGGGAAGGACAAGATGAAGGATTCGCAAGAGTAATTTCAAAAAATAAAAAAGATGACAGAACTTTTATTTCATTATCATACAGATGTTTAGATCCTTCTTTACTATCAACAGATGTAATAGACACAGCCCATAATGTTATCTGTATGTCCGGAACTTTAACACCTTTAGAAATGTATTCTGATATCCTAGGCTTCAAACAACCTTTAATGAAATCTTATGAAAATCCATTTCCAAAAAAAAATCGTTTAGCACTAATAATCCCAAAAACATCTACAAAATTCACAAAAAGATCTATGGGGATGTACCAAGACATAGCAAGAGAATGTGCTGGAATCGTTAATACAATCCCAGGAAACACAATAGTATTCTTTCCTTCTTATGTTCTAAGGGACTCAATAGATGTATTCTTCAAAAACCTATGTAAAAAAACCACTTACTACGAACAAAAAGGAATCTCAAAGCAAGAAAAAGATATTTTATTAGAAAACTTCAAAAAAGATAAGAATCAAGGTGCAGTTTTAATGGCTGTTTCTGGAGGTAACTTTTCAGAAGGTATTGATTTGCCTGGAGATCTACTAAAAGCTGTTGTAGTTGTCGGCCTACCTTTATCAAGACCAGATTTAGAAACTACAGAATTAATCAATTATTATGATAACAAATATTCAAAAGGTTGGGATTACGGTTACACAATTCCTGCAATGCAAAAAACAATACAAGCAGCAGGCAGATGTATAAGATCAGAAACAGACAAAGGAGTTATTATTTTTCTAGATGAGAGATATTCTTGGGAAAACTATTACAAATGTTTCCCACCAGATTTCAATATCCACACAACAATGTTGCCATTAAAAAGAATTGGAGAATTTTTTAAAGAGAATTAATTAAAAGAACACTCTACCCTTCCAGTAAACTCTACTTTATCTTCCGAGTCACAAACAACAATTTCAATTGTTGCACATGAAGAATCCCTTCCCAGTTTAACTGAAGAAACTCTTAATTTTTTATCAAGACCTACAGTCTCAATACTTCCCTCTTTAGAAACAACAATCTTTTCATCAATATAATAATATTCACTTAATACTTCCTCTTTAGAAAGACCCCTTACAAATCCAAGCATATAAGGTTCATAATCCATAAATCACGCTTTCTCCTCATCATACAAATTCTCTTCAGGATTATCTTCTTCTTTTTTCTTCTTACCTGGTTTTTTCTTTGATTTTTTCTTAGTTTCCTTTTTATCTTCTTTCTTAGCTTCCTTCTTAGGAGCTTTTGGAGCAGGCTTCTCTTTTGATGAAGGTTTTTCCAAAAGCTTCTCTTCATCACTAAATAATTGTTTATAATGATCTTCAGTGAATTCATTATATCCATTCTCAATTAAAAATCTACAAGCTTTATCACATCTCTGCAACAACCTTCTAGGATTTTTTCCAGCTAAGTTGAATAATTTCTTAACAATATCGTCATTCAATAAATTCAAATCGCCAATCCTATTTCTAACTATACTTATAGCCTCTTCATCACTCAATTCTTTAACTTTTAAGACTCCATCTCCAATTCTTTCCTTAATACTCTCATGCAAATTAATAGATGCATAATCAGTACCAGCAAAAACAATGGATTTGATATTTCCACTATCAAAGAAATATTTTATCCTCTCAGTATTTTCTGAAGTTAATTCTTGAGCTTCATCTAATAATAAAATCATATTTTTAGGATGTATTTTAAACATCTTACCCCAAAAACCATATTTATCGATCAATAATTTCTCAATATTCAAATGACTATCTATCCTATTACAACTAAAAAATATTACTTGTCCTTTCCCTTTAAATTTATGAATCAAATGCTTCATCAATGTTGATTTTCCAGAACCTAAAGGACCTTCTATAAAGCTAATAGTTCCAGAAGGAACTTTATATGTTAAATCATCTAATAATTCTTCCTGTCCAATTATTCTAAAATCAAAAGGTGCTGGTTTTATACTAAATGGATTATTATAAAAGCCAATTTTTCTATACCACAAATCACCGTTTTCTTCAACCATTTTAAAATCCTCCCTCTAAATCTCTAGCTTTTTCTCTCAATTCACTAGCTTTATCATATAGTTCTTCAGCAGTCTCATCATCTCCATCCCAATGGAATTCCTGACCCTCTCTATGTAAGTCCATAGCTTTTGAGTAAAACTTATCAGGATCTTTTGGACTTCTAAAAACAAATATCAAAATAACTATAACAACCAATACAACAGCACCTATTACCCATCTACTATAGGAGTTCAATCTATTTGTTAGGTCATTAGAAAAATCTATCTGAGTCTCAACTTCCTCTTCTATTACTATTTCCTCTCCCTCTTCTATTACTATTTCATCTTCTACAACTTCTTCCTCAATATTTAAACTCTCAAGCTTAAAGCTAGCAAGTTTATCTATAATATTATTTAAACTTATTTTAACATCATCTTCTCCATCTTTATCTAAATCAATTCTCTGTTCTTGACCAATATCTAAAACTAAAACCTTATTTATAGGTTCTAAAGAAGCTTGTATTCTAGTACTACCAACTACATCCAAAGTCATTTTAATCTCTTCACTACCATCTACAGTCAAAATTAAAACTTTCCCTTCTAATCCAGATACAATTCCAGAATCTTGTTTGGATAAATCAAAATCAATAGCGCTAACACTAAAAACTAAAATCAATAATGCAAATATGATACCGAATGTTCTCATTTTATTTCCCCCTTATATTAATAATCTTTTTCAACAAGAATAACAAATTAGTCGCAATATATAAACATTATTATACTACACTACATAAAAATTACAAAAGGGATTTAGAACATTCTAGTAGTAAATTAATCTCTTATGTAAGGTAAAACTTCTACAGTTTTTTCCAACATTCTCGCTTCATGATCAAACCCTTCGGAATCAAAAGCTAACTGATGTTGAATAAGTTCAAGAGGCATTAATAATCTCATCAAACCTACTCCATATTCTGCTAATAACTCAGCTGCTTTTCCATAGTCTTTAGATTCTATATGTTCTCTATAGGGTTCTAATTGTCTTTCTGGCATCCTAAAACTTAAAAATTCACCCTTTAAAACTCTTTCCCTTAGTTTTAAACCACTCAAATGTCTCTTTTATTCCTTCTTCAAAACTATGTTTTACTTCCCAATTCAATTCTTTTTTAGCTAATGTTGTATCTAACACACAATCTTTCACTTCACCTTTAACAGCTTCAATATGTTCAGCGTCTTTCTCAAATCCAGAAATATCTTTTAAAATCTTAAAAAGTTCATTAACACTCTTCTGTTCTCCATTAGCCAAATGAAATAATTTATGCTCAGGTTTTTTATCAATACTTTCAACAACAAACTCAGCTAAATCCTTAACATATATGTAGTCCCTAGTATTATCTCCACTACCAAAGATTTTAGGGCTATCTCCTTCTAATATACTAGTAATAAACATAGCCATAACCCTTTTACATTTAGGATCATCTCTCGGACCATAAACATTCCCAAAACAAAAAGCAATATAATCTAAATTATAAAGATCATAATACATCTTAAAATAATGTTCCCCACTATGTTTACTAATCCCATAAGGAGAACTTGGATTCAATGGATGATTTTCATCTACAGGTAAATACTCGGGCTCTCCAACTCTAGCTCCTCCAGTTGAAATGTAAATCACTTTCCTAACTTTAAATTTTCTACAAGCTTCTAAAACATTAATAGTTCCTAAAACATTAGTCTTAGCATCAAAAACAGGATCTTCAAAAGAATCTCTTAACTTAACTTGAGCAGCTGCATGAATTACTATTTCAAACTTTTCCTTATCAAAAACTTCATCTAAATTATCATTAATATCTACTTTTACTAACTTAGCTTTTTCATTAATATTTTCTTCTTTTCCAGAATATAAATTGTCAATTACAACAACTTCATTATTTTTTTTAATTAAAGAATCTACAATATGACTTCCTATAAATCCAGCTCCGCCTGTAACTAAAACTTTCATAAAGAAAATAGCTATAAAACTCTTTTTAACGTTTATTATTGTAAAGAATCTAATTAAATTAAACTTTCCAGACCATTATGAATCAAATGTCCAACTGCAGATCCAGCTATACCATAAAGAATTCCTAAATAAGGATTTCGATCATAACAATGACCTAAAAATCCCACACCAACTCCAGTAGCTAAAGAAGCCATTGCCTGATATTCATCCAAAGGAAACCCATTTACTAGCTCTTCACCAATCCTAGTGTCAGCAAGAGCATTTGAAAAAGTCGCATCTAACCAAAAAGCAGACAAAGCAGACATAGCCGAAGAAACCCCCGCATATGCTATATTTTCTCCTTTCTGATGTCTCTTTAGATAGTCCTTTCTAGCTTTCTGAGCTTTTTTCATAGCTTCTTTCTTTTTTCTATCCGCTTCACTCTGTTCAAATCTACTAACCATTTTAATACCACTTAGAAGTGACAAATACTATTTATAAGCTTTTCTATCCAGAATTCTTCTTATTTTGCTGAAATGTACTTGCTAAATCAATAATATATTTACCCTTCTCCATCCTGAATATTACAGGCTTTCCTTTCATTAAACTAACAACATCAACCTCAAATTTCCCAGGTTTTATAGCTTTAACACTCTCCAAATCTAATATAACAGGATTATCATCATCTAATTTCCCTCCAACAATGTCAAAAACATCTTGCTGTATCTGTTCTTTATCTTTTTTAGATAATTTCACAACTTCCTCTTTAACATCTTTCAAATTTTTCCTAGAATAAAAAAAGAATCTCCCACCACAACTACAACCTTTTAACAACTCATTACTTCCATCAGGATAAGTTTTACTACATTTTACACATTGATGCATTTATTTTCTCCCTCTTCTATTAGAGGTATACAATTGTAATTTATTTGGATCTTTTTTAATTTCCTTAATAATATTTGCTGGACCCATAACAGTCATACCCCTTTTATTTCCAAAAAACATCTTAAAAATACTATCTCTTAAAACACTAGCAAAATCTTTTTTTATCTGTGGTTCTAAACTAGCAATCTCAATTCCTTTAAATTTTCTATCAATTTCTTCCATAGTTTTTTCAATTAACTCAGCTTCCTCTTTACTACTCAATCTTCCTTCCATAAGCACGATTTTATCTTGTTTTATTATTTTAAGTAATTTACCAACTTTTCTCTCACTATCTAAATTAATTAATTCATCTGATGGAACATATTGTAATGTTAACATTTTACTTCATCAATCCTGTTAATTCTTCATAAAATCCCTCAACATTATCCCCATATTCAGCACTTACACCAATAACTGGATACTGAGGAAAAGCAGCTTCAATTTTTTTAATATCTGATTTCTTTAAATCTACTTTATTAGCAGCAATCAAAACAGGAATATCTCTAGCAGCTAAATTTCCAATAATAGTAATATTAACTTGAGAATAAGGATCTATAGTAGAATCCAATACAATAATAACTGCATCCATATCATCTAACCATTTTATACTTTCAATAATTCCTTTAGTAGCTTCTTTAGCTCTTTCTTGCGCTTCTTTTTTCTTCATACCTTTTTTTATAAAATCTTCATAATCTATTTTAGTTGCAATTCCAGGAGTATCAGCCAAATTAAAAGTTAATTTTTTCTTACCGCTTTCAACAGTTACTTTTTCTTTCTCTTGAACATGCCTAGTCTCATGGGGAACTTTACTAACAGCTCCCATTTCTTCTCCTAACCAATCTTGACAAATTCTATTAGCTAAAGAAGTTTTACCAGCATTCGGAGGACCATAAAGTCCTAATTTTAATTTTTTCTTACCGCCAAAAAGGTCAAAAGCAAATAATTTAGCAAAAAAATTTTTTAAATCATCAAACATACCTAAAAAAAACTAGAAATTCTTAATAAACATTTCTATTTTCTAAACATCTATTTGGATAGGACAAGAACTACTAGGTTCTAAATAAGCTATTGGATTTGGTTTAATTCCATTAACACCTCTAGGGAACACTCCCATATCTTGATCCTCATGAGAATAAACTTCAGAAGCTAAAACATCACTTCCCAAAAGGGGTTTACAATTTTCATCTTTACAAGTTTGAATCAAAGAATTAAGAAAAACATTTATACTTTTTTCAGGAACAAAAGCTACATTTTCAGGATCTTGAAATCCAGGATCAAAATTTCCATAATCCGTAAGACCTACAGTATTTTTACCTGCAGAAGTTATAGCAAGAGGCGTACTACTTAATTTATCGTCTCCACTTAATAAACAATCATTTAATTTATCTATAAAATTATAACTAAAACACGCAGAGATTATCAAAGTAACTTCCTCTATATTTCCTCTTGATTTAAGTACCTCACAAAGTTCAGAAGTTCTAATTTTCTTAGACCCTGTAGAAACAACATATTCATTTGTAGTTGAACTTCCAGATCCTATAGAAACAACATATTCCCCTTCACTCAAATCTCCATGCCCTGCAAACCAAAATACAGTTTGACTACCTGAACTTTCCTCTAATAATTCTAATGCCTTAGGTAAATGGTCATCTCCAATTAAATTATCCTCATTCTCCATCAATAATTCTTCTGGATTATTTACAAGAGATTTAGAAAAATTAACAATTTCAAAATAATTAAATCTATAAGTCATCCAAGTACGTAATGTACCTTTAAGTTTAACCTCTCTTAGTTCAGAATTAGTCAAAACTATTAACTTTGTATCATCCCCTATAATTACTTCATCTCTAAAATCTACTTGCTCCTCTAATATAAAATCTACAGATTCTTCAACTGTTTTCTCAGGATTTTCTAAGTTATACCTATAAGCAGATAAGGCAGTAGAATAGACATTCTCAATACCAAAGTCATTATTTTCCCAATTAATAATAGAAAAAGCCTCGAAAAATATTTCAGATAAAAAAGGTAAATCTCTTTTGTCATCAAATGACAAAGATTGCTCCACTCCACCAAAATAAACTTTATCTAATCTATCAATTTTTTCTAAAAGCTCTTCATTTATAATGGGAGGATTATCAACCAGATCAACATCTAATCCACCATGATATATTTGTTCTGCAGATATAGCAAGCAACGGCCCAACATAGATTAAATTACCATCATTAGCAACTTCTTCCAATTTTAAAATTAGATGAGCATTTTTCCGAAAGATTTCATCATAAAATCCAAAAAATTCATTTATTCTAATTTCTATTAACTTTGCTAAAATTCTCTTTTCTCTTTGAGTATAATCTTCATTTCCTAATCTTTCCACTAATAAATTTGTCATCAAATTATATTCTGCCTCAGAAAGTTTTTCCAAATTAGTAGTCAAACTTCTTTCAAGAAGTTTATTTGGAGAAGAAATATAACCATTTATTATATCTTCCATAAACAATTCTAAACTCTTAATCTCCCTTAATCTTTCAGCATCCAAATAATAAAACAATTGAGCGGATGCGGCTATTCTGTTTTCCAGATCAGAATCAAATGTTGAAGCAAAAATAAAATTATTTATTAATTCTTCATCTTGATTTTTACCCAATTCTTTCCCAAATTTATCAATCGCTGTAAATCTTACAGAAGGAATATCATCACTAAAACCTTTTTTCGCTGCCAAAATAGCTTCAGGAGAACCAAGTTTTATCAACGCTGCTAATAAATTAATTCTAAGTGTAGTAGGATTCTCTTCATTCTCGAATTCCTTTATCAATTCAGGAACAGCGCTCAAAGCCCCTATTCTTCCTAAATGAGCTGCAGCTTCCGATCTTCTTTGATCAAATGGATTATTTTCTAAGACCTCTATTAAATCTTGAATAAGTATTTTAGAAGACTCATAAAATTCATCAGGAGCAATCTTTACAAAATCAAAATGTGCTTCAATTCTTACATCAAAAGGAGCATTTCCTTCAGTTAATTTTTTCAGTATTTCAGTAAGTTCTGGAGGATTTAATTTAGTTAGTACTTCCAAAGCAAGAATTCTTATAGGGACAGATTGATCATTTTCTACAATTCTTTTCAATGTTGGAACACTCTCTAAAGATTCCAAATCTCCTAAAATTTCTAAAGCTGTGGTTCTTACCCTACTTGAAGAATGAGTTTCTGCAACCTTCATTATTACTTGAATTGCCTCAAGAGTTTCTAGTTCTTTTAAAGCAAATAAAGCTTCTTCAACTGAATTCTCATCAAAAGAATCTTCTATTACTTTTCTAAAAATAAAAATAAAATCAGGAGAATTTATTTCTTTCAATGCCTTTATTGCATTAGACCTACTTATTTCATACACTGTCCTTTTTATTGTCTGAACATTTTCCAATACTTCTTCATCCCACCCCATATCTTCAAACTTAACACAGTTTCCATATTCTGCACATAATGGATCATCATCATCCCAACAATCATCTGCATCAACACACAACTTTTCCTTTATCCAACAATCATTTTTATCAAATAAAGAATAAGGATCTATACATTCAACTGGTTTTTGCAATTCAGCTTTTATAAATAATTTTTGTTCTTCAGTAAATGTTGAACTTGTATCGACCATTATCAAACTATTTTCCAATCCGAAATGGGGAACAAGACGTCTTGTATTTTTCACAACCTCCATCAAAACAACATCCGAAGAATCTGGAGTAACCACTAAACATTGTGGAGCTTCATCCACTAAAAGATCACTTGGACTTGTTTCATCAGCTATAACTCCTACTAAACTAAATAAAGTTAATACTAGTAAAACTAACAAACCTCTTTTAAAATACATAAAGAAATTAATAGCTTAGAATTATATAAATTTATCTTCTATAGAACCTTTCTTGACCAAAACTTCTACCGGGAATTTCATATAACACTTTCCCCTTTTCATTAATACTTTCTTTTATTTTACTAGATAAAAAATTAAAAACTCTAATATTAACTCTAGAATTTACTTTATCTAACATCCTCCTTCTAAACTCAACCACTTCTTTATCATTAATATCTAAAAACTCAACAAAAACATCTGTTACACTACTTTCTTCACTAGAATTATATAATAATATCCTCTTCAATTTTTCTTTTAATTCATCATTTTTAATAACCTTAACAGATTCATCTATTATCTCTTGTATTAACGACCCTTTTTTCAATTTAAACGTATCCATATCAAATTTACTAGCCTCTTGAATAAAATTAAACTTCTTCCTAACATCTCTTGAAAGTCTATTCTTCTCAGATTGGGTTAAATCACTTCCAAAAAGTTGTTTCTCTATAATCCTCAACTCTTTCTCCCCAAATATTTTTCTCACATTCTTATTAGACCTTAAAAATCTTAACAAATCCATCTTAGTAACCATTATTATTGTTATTACTCCAATTTATTTAAACATTACTATCCTAGAATTTAATAGCTACAAAGCCTCTAACTATAAAATATAACATTTAACCCATATTTTTCAAAATTACCACCCGAAAACTATATAAATAAAATAACCATTCTAAAGGTTACAAATGAAACAAATAACCACCATGGAGGCAACCCCTTCAATGCATATGGAAACTGTAGATGATCCAGATCAAGATATACAATCGCTTGAAGATCAATCTCGATCATATAAAATAACCGTTCCGTTAGTAAAGGAAACGATAACAGCAGAAAATCTAGCTATTATGAAAGGAGCTTCTAACTGTAATGGTACAACTCCTGGCTTGGTAGCATTTGAGAATTTATGGTTTGCTGAAGGTTCTGTCCATAATAAACTAACCGGAAAAAGAGTTTATGCAAGTGGAGAAATAAAAAATTCCACAGTCACAGCACAAGAAGGTATGAAACTTGCAAGTGTAATTAATAGAAATCCCTCTAACTATTCTACTTTAGTTACTACAGCAACATACGATGAATCAGAAAGAGAAAGAATAACACAAGCTTACAACGATTCAGTTGAGGCATCTTTACCTATCGCAAAAGAAATAATAGACGGCATCTCAGGTGAAATAGGTAAACCCGCATTAAAAGCAATTCTAAAAAGTTTAAAGATGACTTTACCGAAATTACTCCATGTTGACAATAGAGAAACCTTACAAAAACTAATAACAGGAATTAGAAATACAAAAAGTCCCATGGCAGCACATAAATTAGAAAAAAGAGCTCAAGATTATTATAGGGCAGCCAAAGGCATATTCGACTATGGAGATGCTGTAAATAATAATGATTTTGGATTTGGAGTTGAAATTTATGATTTTGTAAGAAGTGGAACAAGACTTGAAATAGGTGGAGTCGAAGCAGTGGTTGAAAAAAATCATGCTTTAGAAGAAGATGAGTTCTTTGGCGCAAGAGTAGTATATGATCCAATTGACAAAAAAAGAGTGGTAGAACAATATACTGGAAGTGTATATGAAGACGCCCCTGATCTAGATACTATAGTTCAACAACAGAAAGCAGCTTAAATTTTAAATTTTTCTAACATTTCTTCTTCAACAAAGTGTAATTTTTTACTTGGTATAATTAAGCAATATGGTCCTTCTCCAAAATCTTCATTTTTAAGTTCTTCCATTTTTCCATATTTAATTTTATAATTTTCTTGGCCTAATCTACTACAACCAACAACTTTTTCTTTAACATTATTTTTCTCTAAATACTCAATCGCATCTTTAATACTTAAATATTTATTCTCTAAAGGTTTTAAATCTAATAAAAATAAAGTATGAGCATCTATTTTCTGATTATCCTCTAATATTTTAATAGGTCCTTTAACATTTTCATTTTCAAAAGGAATACTAGCAACTTTCCCAAATTTATATAATTCCAACCCCGTAATACCAACAGCAGTTAATATAGAAGCATTATTAATTATTTTAACCTCAACGCCTTTCTCAGTACAATCTTTAAACAAACTTATATGGGTAGTAGCTGAAAAAACATCTCCAATTATTAATAACGCAATGTTTTTCTCTTTAGCATCTTTAACATCTAACTCTTCCTCAACAACATTTCTATTAACTCTAATAATATTTTTCCCAGTTAATTCTTCTAAATCCTCAACACTACAATTAATCTTAGAAGTATAACATTCCAAAAACACTTTATCACAATTTTTTATAGCTTCTAACCCTTCTAAACTTAAACTCTTCTCATTCCCTAATCCTAATCCAATTAAGTATAACATTCTATTCCATAAATTTCTTGTAAATGACCATAACAATCGGAATCTCTAAAATCTCCAACAACTTCTTTCTCCAAAAACTTATCTCCCTTTTTAGAAAGTATAGCAAAATTCCTTAAAGAAGATAAATAAAGTTCCCCACCTTCAACAAGACAAGTATTAAAATTTCTAGCTATTGCCTCTTGTTGTCTAAAAGTTAAATTTGAAGTAGAACAAGGAACTAAATTATTCATAGCGAAAATAGCATCTAAATCTTCAGGAAGAAATAATTCATCAAGTTTATAAAAATTTCCTATCCTAAATCTAACATCTACATTTCTACTATGGATTAATTGATCTCCAAACAAATTACAGATGTAGTTATCCTCTAATCCAGTGACAGTTGAATTTCTAGAATGTCTTCCAATTTCCAAAGTAGTAAATCCTACAGAACATCCAGCATCAAGAATATTAGCGCCTTCAAATTCATGAAAGTGTTCGCCAAATGTTCTTTCAACTCTTCCTTTCTCAGTATGCATAGAGTTCCATTTAGCAGCATTATCCAAACAATTTTTTTCAACTAAAGTAGTCATATTATTTCTCCACCCAAACTTCTTTCCATATGTTCAGTTTTAAAATCATCCCAACTTTCCTCAAATTCTCTTAACAAATTTTCATATTCAATATCATTTTCTTCAGATAATTGTCTAATAAAACCAAAAATCATAGGAAGCCTAACTACTTCAAGAGTGTCAAATAGACCATAAACTCCATCAAAAAATTTATTCATATTTTTTTTATAATAACCTCTTGACAATCCCTCAATCCAAGATCTAATTCCATTTTGATTACCCAAATAAAAATGTCTAAAAACATCATATCGTTTCTTGTCTATTAGCCTCTTTATCTTCAAATTGTTAGAAAATTTTGCATAGGAATCAATATTATATCCAAATAAATCACCCATTTCTCGCAAATGCTCAGAATCCAGATCACCATTTTGAAATAATTCCAAACCCCTATCACATAATAAATATCTTAAATTTTCTTCTAACATATCTCTCCACCTAAACCTCTTTGCATATGTTCCAAAACTTTAATATTTCTCATACGTTTCCCCCATCAAGAATTTTCTTTAAACCACGAACAGTTTCATTTAGTGCTTCTGTTTTATCAGGTTCTTCTAATAAAAGATATCTTGCTTGTCTTAATCGAACCTTAAAACAATAAGAAACATTGTCATAATCATCTGGGTAAAGGTCCTTTAGACGTTCATCTATGTTTCCTAAATCTATTAGATGTCTCTCAAAAAAATAAGGAGATCTTGTTCTAATCAGAGGGACTTCTTCCGTGATAACCTCATCGATACTTGGTTTCTCGTATAGTCTTTCAAGCTCATCAAAAAAATTTTGATCCAATTTTCTAAGCCCAAGATCTTGAATAGCTCTTACAACTACTAAATTATCTCCTTCTTCTTTATCATGGTCACTCATATTACTTCTCCACCAAGCCCTCTTTGCATATGTTCTAAAACTTTAACATTATAAAACTTCTTCAATTCTAGTCTACCTTCAACACCAATAACTAATGGATAAGTTCCAAATTGTCTCAAAAATGTTTTATTGCCATCATAAATTTCAGCATAACATTCTTTTAAAATAGTATTTTTAGGAACAACTTTCTTTAACATTTCATTATCTATTTTACTTCTAATTTCATTTCTCCATTTCCAATAATATTTTTTATTTTTCCTCAAAAACTTATTTCCAGCTTCTTTCATTAACTGCGTCCCTGGTAAAACTGCAGCTTGTCTAATATTAATTCTTCTTAACAACAAATTACTATCTAATATTTTTTTCAAATACTTCATATTTTCTTTATGAGTTTTTTTACTTTCTCCAATTAACCCAAATATAATATTTATCCCAGGTAAAAACTTAGGTAATCCATTTTCTCCTTTTTCTCCACCTATTTCATTAATTTTCTTAATAGCTTTTAACGCAACTTCAGGACTACAATTTAAATTATTTTCTTTAACAACCTTAGAATCAAAACTTTCAACACCAAAAGCTGCAATATTTCCAGAAGTACAAACATCAACTATAGTTTTAGTTATCTCATCATTTTTATCCATCATAACTTTAACAGGATTAACATTGTCTATATGTAACACTTTTAACTTTAATTTTTTCAAATCTTTCAAAAGAGAAACAGCTTCAGGATAAGAATAAAAACAAGTATTCTTCCCTAATCTAAAATACTCCGCCCCTAATTTATAAAATTCTTTAATTTCATTTAAAACATCTTTTTTATCTCTATACTCAACTCTATTTTTAATTGGTTCAGTACAAAAACTGCATTTGCCAATGTCGCAACCTCTCCCAGTTTCAATTTCAATAACTCTAGGATCTTTTATTTGCTTTAATATCTCAGCTCCTTTAATTGAAATTTTAGAAACTTCATCATAACCAAATCTAAAAAAATTAACACTAACTTCATCAAATACTCCTTGATTTACACTAACTTCATCAAATACTCCTTGATTTACACTAACTTCATCAAATACTCCTTGATTTTTCTCGTGAACGTCTTTTTTTAAAAGAGGTACAGATTCTGAAAACTTCCCCCCTAATAATTGATTACCATAAACAGCAGGACCAGTCAAAATCTTAAAACATTTAATATCTTTAATTAGCTCACTAACTTCTTTCAAAGTCCCAGGTAACGCACTTAAATATTTTCCAGGAACATGAACTCCAACAATAACAATTAAAGTCTTAGTTTTCTCCAAAACTTTTTTAATATCATTCTTAGTCAAATTATATGTAGAAATTTGACTTTTATCTTTTAATGTAATTTCTTTCTCTTTACCTTCATATTTCTTAAACAACCTCAAATCATCTATTGTAATATATTTAGTATTTTTCTTATTCAAATAACCATAAACATACCTAGGATAAGTCCCTAAATAAGGTGGAACCCCTAATCCAGCTGCTTCATCCGTATAACAATCTAATATAGTGTACATTATCTATTTTAGAGTAAAAATAAGCTTTTTAAAGCTATTCTACTTACCAAAATCATGTCTTTAGAAAGAAAGTTAAGAAATTTTCTAACAGGAACTTTAATTGTAGGAACTTCTATTTTGGGTTGCGGAGATAAAAAGAGACCTACAGAACCAATTGGAAATCCAACAAAAATAGAATATGCTATAGAAGATGCCAGAAAAAAATTAAATAATTATACTAATAATCCTGAATTTGAAAATAAAATACATAATGCCCTTAATAGTCTTAACAAAAGAAGTAAATTAGCTTCTCCAGGAACCCTAAATTTTGAATGTGGAGAAAAGACAGGAGATCTAAATAATGACAATGTCATAAACTTTGATGATTTCTTTTTGTTCATGGATAATTTTGGTTATATTGGAAAAAGTAATAGTGATTTAAATGAAAATGATAACGTAAATTTCGATGATTTCTTTTTATTCGTTGATAGATTTGGTTATAATGTTCAAGTTGAAAGCTGTGAAGAAGAAATAACAACAGAGCCAATAGAAGTTATAACAAACTCAGAAACGAATGAAACAACAACTATATATGAAGCTTCAACAAATTCTCAAGGAGAGGTCGCTTTCATAGATACTTCAAGTGCAGACGGTGTAGCGGCAATAAAAGTAATAGATGAAGAAACACAAGAGCCAGTTCAAGATATGCAAGTTTTCTATGAAGATCATTCAAATTCAAAAGTATTCACTGCTATAGATACAAGAGAACCACCACAATTATTGCCAACAAGATGGATCCGCCCTCATAATTCTTCTGATATAATACCCACAGCATCAGTAAGAAATGGGAATGTATTAACTCAAATAATTAATGACGAAGAAGGTGCAGAAGCATTCTATTTATGGGAAAGCCATCCTGGGTTTCCAGCAAATCCATCCACAAAATGGACATACAAAGAGACAATAGATGACTCAACAAGAATAGAAAAAGACAATATCAACCAAGCAATTATAACTATGATTAAAGTAGCTGAACTAGGAGTAGATCCAAGTATAAGTTCTCAAGGGGTGCAATTTCCAATATCCATAGGGACTTTAGCAGAAACGATAAACCCTCTAGATGATAGAGAAGTAAAATCACAAAGATGGGATGTTTATGAAAGAAGTTCTCTAATTACTTTTGCTCCAGAAAGATTTATGGATATAGAAATAGTTCCTAGCAACATTCCAACAATAGAAGAAATAGGTGTGGAAATTAATGGAAGCAACGTATCAGTAAATATAACTGCATCAGATAAAGAATTTTACGAACTTCCATTTGGGTTACCTGCTAAAGAAGATGTAACAATTAAATTAGGGCCAACAGAAGAATCAGATTTAATATTTTCATATACACTCGAAAAAGAAGGAGAAGTTGAAAGCAGAGGTACAACAACAGAAAATTCTATTGATTTCTCAAATCTCGCAGAAGGCAGTTATAGTCTAGAAGTTTTAGTAACTGATGAAGTAGGAAACACATCATCAGATCAAACAACATTCGCAATAGAAGAAGAAGTAGATCTAGAAAGGGAGATAGCATTTACTTCAGATAGAGATGGAAATAATGAAATATATGTAATGAGTGCTAATGGAGACAATGTAAAAAGATTGACTTTTAATGATGGTATGGATAACTATGCTACTTGGTCGCCCAATGGAAGGGAGATAGCATTTATATCAGTTAGAAATAACGTCCCAGATATTTATGTAATGGACAAGGATGGGAGTGACCAAACAAGATTGACAAATGGAAATTTATTTGGAGCAGATTTTACATGGTCTTCTGATGGAAACAAGATAGCATTTACTTCAGATAGAGATGGAGGTTCCGAATCTGAAATCTATGTAATGAACAAGGATGGGAGTGACCAAACAAGGTTGACAAATAGTCCTGGAGATGACTCGAACCCGTCTTGGTCTCCTGATGGAAGTAAAATAGTTTTTGAATCAAATAGGAGCCGTCATAAAGAGATTTATATAATGAACAATGATGGGAGTGACCAAACAAGGTTGACATATCATGAATCCTGGGCCACATATCCATCTTGGTCTCCTGATGGGAATAAAATAGTTTATACAGAACAACCAGGTCAAAATGAAGAAATTTATGTAATGGATGCTAATGGAAATAATCAGGTAAATTTGACAAACAATTTTCTATCGGAAGTTTTACCATCCTGGTCTCCTGATGGGAATAAAATAGCCTTTGTATCATATAATGATATATACACTATGAATTCAGATGGAACTAACCGAATTGGAATAACAAGAGATGGTGCACCAAAAGGCTCCCCTATTTGGTCTCCTGATGGAAATCAGATAATCTACACCTCTCTCCTTGGAGATTCGGAGATAGTTATTATCGATAGTGACGGAAATAACCATAAAGCATTAACAAAAAATTCAAGTAAAGATTATAATCCTCATTGGTCCCCTTTTTAACGCCAACGGCAGGATTTGAACCTACACGTCTTACGACAGAAGTTTTCTTTTCCTTTTGATTAAACTTTTCTCAAAAGTTTATTCGAGACTTCCGGACCACCAGATTGCCCAACGTTGGCAAAGAATCGCTCCTGCTGAGATTTGAACTCAGGTTAACGGGCTGAGAACCCATGGTGATTGACCGGGCTACACTACAGGAGCATAAAGAAATTAACAAAAATCAAGAATTTAAAGATATCGGTTAATTCGAAGCATTTTCATTTTGATGCATTTTTTCTCTAAAATCTATTTCCACTTTTCTAATCAAATAATCAATAAATCCTTCATGATCTATAAAATGTTCAATGTCTCTTCCAAGCAATAAAGTATCTACAGGGTTTATATCAACCCCATATGTAGCAACCCAATTATCTCCACGAACACGATAGATTAAGCTAAACTTAACTTCTTCTCCGTATTTGTATCGAGCAACTTTTTCAAATCCACAAAGATATGCATCTGTTCCAGAAATCCGATTCCTCATAGTAGCTTCAGTAGATGTATGCATATCTTAAAACCGGAAATAATTCTTTAAAAACCTTTTCAATGTTTAGAATTCTTTTCTTGAAACCATTTAATCTCTTCATCAGTACAACATTTAGCCTCTACAGTATTGCTACTTGTATATGGCCCTAGAAATGTTGTTTCTACACTTTTAGTATCTGGAATACCATCATGATCAATATCTTTATATGTTACCTTAATCATGGGTTGACCAACATTTTCAAAGCCAATCTTGGTATACTGGTCTTCTTCAGCCTTTATACCTTCTCCTAAAAAATAGCTTGCAAGTGCAATATTAGCCGCATATAAAACAGCACAACCTAATGTTAAAGGCCAAATCCTTTCTTTCTTTTCATTATCTCTCATTTTAATCCTCCTATAAATTTCTATAACTCCGTCGTTGCATAACTTGTCTATACTTATAGAAAAATCTTAGAATACATTCTAAAAATTAAATCAGGTATAAATTATTCCTATACAAACACTCAGAATTACATATAATATGTTAATTCTACCCTATATAAACCTTCCGATTAACAAACAACATAACCTTTATAAACAACTATAACTTATATTAAAGTATGATTTTAACAATTAAGGATAATGCGTTTACTAACGCTGGTTGTATTCATTGTTAGTCAGAATTCTATAATTTTAAATACTCTTAAAAAGTTCAGGAGGTTTATGGTGGTTGTGGTGTAGTTTGGTTAACACGCAAGCCTGTGGAGCTTGAGATCGGGAGTTCAAATCTCCCCTTCCACCCTTAAAAAAATGACAGAAGAAAAAGTTAAAGGATTCAGAGATTTTTACCCAGAAGATAAAAGAACTTCTAATTACATTTTCTCAATTTGGAAAAACATAGCAGAACTATACGGTTACGAAGAAATAGATCTCCCCATTTTAGAACTAACAAAACTATACAATAAATCGGGAGATGAAATCCCAACTCAAATTTACAGATTCAAAGATAAAAAAGATAGAGATTTAGCCTTAAGGCCAGAAACAACACCTTCCGTAGCAAGAATGGTCAGATCAAAACCAGATTTAAAAAAACCTCTTAAATGGTACTCAATTTCTCAATGTTACAGATATGAAAGATTACAAAAAGGAAGATCCAGAGAGTTTTATCAATATAATTTAGATTATATAGGCTCCAAAAGCATGCAAGTAGATGCAGAAGTAATAACCACTCTAATTAAAATTTTAAATTCATGCGGCTTAACTGAAAAAGATTTCTACATTAGAATTTCCAACAGAAGATTAATCAATGATCTATTCAAAGATTTAAAAATTACTAACGTAAAAGAAATGGCAAGATTGTTAGATAAAAGATGCAAACTAACTGATAAAACTCTAAAACAAGGATTAAAAGATTTAGAGTTAAATGAAAAACAAATTACCTCCGTTCTTAAGTTACTAAAAACAGATTCATTATCAAAGATAGAAATAAAAAGCGAAGGTTTAGAAGAACTAAAAGAATTATTCTCAATTTTCAAAAAATATAAAGTTGAAAAATATATCAAATTAGATTTATCAATTATGAGAGGTTTTGATTATTACACTAGTACAGTCTTCGAAGCTTTCGACAAAGAAGGAGATTTTAGAGCTATTGCTGGTGGAGGTAGATACGATGACTTAGCCGGAACTCCAGGAATCGGTTATGGTTTTGGAGATATTGTTTTGGAAACGTTTCTAAAAGAAAAAAACAAATTACCATCTCAAGCTAACACAACAAACTTATTCATAATCCCAATTGATAATTTAGAAAAATGTATCCCAATAGCAGAACAACTAAGACAAGAAGGTATTAATGTTAGTGTAGATTTACAAGAAAAGGGAATATCAAAAAATTTAGATTACGCAGACAAACAATCCATCCCTTACGTTCTAATTGTTGGTGAAAATGAATTATCAAAAAACAAAGTTAAATTCAAAAACATGACATCCGGAGAAGAAAAATTAATCTCAGTTGATAAAGTAATAAAAGAAATTGAATAAATGCCTACTTTAATTTTATCTGGTGGAGCTGGAAAAGATAATGAAAAAAAGATTAATGATATATTTCTAAGTATAGTAAAAAAATCTCCAATTCTTTATATTCCAATTGCAATGGAACCTAAAAACTATCCTAATTGTGAAAAATGGATTAATAAAACTCTAAAACATAAAAAAATCACAATGCTTTCAGATTTTTCTAAAAAAATATCATTATCTAAATTCAAGGGAATTTATATTGGTGGTGGAAACACTTTCAAATTACTAAAAGAAATTAAAGATAACAAATGGGTTTCTAAACTTAAAAAATTCAAAGGAGTTATAGCTGGAGGATCCGCAGGAGCTATAATTTTCGCTAAAGATATTTCAGCAGCAGGTTTCGGAACTCTAAAAGATAAAAACAAAGTAAAATTAAAAGACTTAAAAGGTTTAAATTTAATAAACAATTACAATTTACAATGCCACTATTACTCAAAAGAAAAATCTTTAATTTTAAGACACATTAAAAGAACTAAAACTCCAATGATAGCTTTACCAAATGACTCAGGAATTTTAGTAAAAAATAAAAAAATAAAACCAATAAATAAGGTCTATATGTTCAAATGACTCTCCTTAAAGTTTTTTCAAAAAATAATTTCTTTAAAGTTTTTTCAAAAATATAAGTAACCTTATAATTCCTTTAAGAATTTAAAGAAACGATACATTTAAAAACATCATCTATAACATATATGATAGAGGTGTTAGTAACGCCCAAATTTCTTAGGGTCTTAAAAAAGTGTTGATAAAAGCGTGGGGGTGCTTTTAAAATGGAAAGAAAAATACTACAATTGGCCGATACAACTAAAGCAATAACTTTGCCTAGAAAATGGACTATAGAAAATAGCTTAAAAAAGGGTAACACTCTAGAAATAGAAGAGCATGGAACGGCCTTATCTATAAACGCAATAAGAAAAATTGATTCTAAAGTAACAATAGACGTAGCTAAATTAGATCAAGATTTAATTTGGAGATATTTAATAGCTGCCTACAGGAAAGGAACTAAAAGCATAACAATCCATTTCAGAAATAAAAAGGATTTGAAAATTTTACAACAATTAACAAAGGATTTACTTGGTATGGTTGTTATTAGACAATACAAAAACACGTTAATAATGAAAGATATGTTTAGTGATGAGAAAACAAATATTGACGCCTCATTAAAAAAAATATTCACTCTATTAATAGATTTAAGTGATAACGCTTTAGAAGCAATAAAAAACAATGACAAAGCAGGATTAGAAAATATTCCTTACCAAGACTTTAACATAAACAAATTCGCAAATTTATCTATAAGATTATTAAACATCCATGGATATAAAGACATCAAAAAAGCTTATTCAGTCTACAAAGTAATATCTTTATTAGAAGAAATAGGGGATGAATACAGGAGATTGAGTTCGGTATATACAAGAGTAGGTAAAAAAGTCAACAAAGATATTTTAGAGGCCTTCGAAGGAGTGAATGAATTATTAGTAAGTTTCAATAATTTATATTATAAATTTGATAAAGAAAAACTAAGAGAATTCTACAAAAAAGCTAACAACACTTTAGAGAAATTAAAAAACAGCTACAAAAAAAATAACAGCATTGAAGTACAGATTTTGAGCAATTTAGATACAATTCTACACTTAATTAAAAATCTAAGTGAAGAAAATATGGTTATTAAATTGTAAAAAAACGACACAGCTTTTTATTAAAAAATCTAAAGAGGATGGTATTAGGAGGATCCAATGGGACAATCTAAAACCAAAAAAGAAAGAATTGAAAATTTTTTCAATGAATTAATTCCTAATCATTCAGATAGAAAAATCAAACTAATTCTTGTTACTCACTTACTTCCAGATAGACCTTTTTTCCTAGAAGCACTATCAAAAATCGTAGATATTGTAGGAATAATTCCCAAACCAAAGTCTATAGATAATAAATGCTTGAAAGCAATAGAAAAGAAGTACAATGTGGTAAGGGTAAATAGAGAAGAATTGAAAGACCCAGAATTTTCAATAGAATTGGTAGAAGAATTGGTAGGGCATGAAAAATTCATTATAGCGGATATGGGAGGATATTTCTCAAAAAATGCCGAAATTATTTCAAATGAATTCGAAGGAAGATTCTTAGGAGTTATTGAAGATACTGAAAATGGGCATCTAAAGTATCAGGATTTAGAATATCTTCCCTGTCCAGTTTTTTCAGTAGCAAGAAGTCCACTAAAGTATCCAGAGGACATATTAGTTGGGTATTCAACGGTTTATTCCGCAGAAGCGGTGCTTAGAGAAAGAAATGAAATTCTTGTGGGGAAAAAAGCCACAGTTATTGGATATGGAAAGATTGGGCAGCACATAGTTAGAGATCTAATAGCAAGGAAAGTAAGAGTTTCTATATATGACAATGATATGTTAAAAATGGTTCATGGAATAGCAGAAGGGAACGAAATTGTGACAAAAAATCAAGCATTGAAAGATAGCGATTTACTATTTTGCATAACTGGTAACAAATCTCTCAGTAATGCAGATTTTAAAAAGATAAAAAAAGAATGCTTCATCTTCTCTATAACTTCTTCTGATGATGAATTCTATTTAGATGAAAATTTTCCAGGATTTACCAAAAGCAAATTTTCTCCAAAGGGAATTACTCTTTCTAAAAATGGAAGTAAAATACATTTAGTTAATGGTGGAAATGCAGTCAATTTTCTCCATAAAGCAGTCGTAGGAAACTTCATCTTTCTCATACAAGCCGAAATATTATTCGCAGTAAAAACACTATCTTCAAAAAATTTCTCAAACGAATTCATAGAAATAGATAATGAAACAAGGAGGGAAATAGCTTCGAATTGGTTAAAGAATTTCGTTTTTAGTTGAAAAAGAAAACTTTTTTAACTTTTTACCTATTTAAAATTATAATGATAGAGCTAGAAAGAACATATTTAGCAAAAACAATACCAGATTTAACTAATTGTAAATCTAAAGAAATAATAGATATCTACATTCCTCTAGAAGAAAACCATCCAAAAATAAGAATAAGAAAAAACGGAGATAAATACGAAGTAACAAAAAAACAACCAATAGAAGGAAAAGATTCAACAGAATTAGAAGAACAAACCATTATTTTAACCAAAGAAGAATTTGATTTCATCTCAAATCTAAACGGCAAAAAAATACACAAAATAAGATATTACTACAACCATAATGGAAACATGGCAGAAATAGATGTTTTCCAAGGTGAATTAAAGGGATTAATCTTAGTTGATTTTGAATTTGACACTAATGAAGAAAAAAATTCATTCACGATCCCTGATTTTTGTTTAACTGAAATAACTCATGAAGAATTCATAGCAGGAGGAATGATTTGCGGAAAAAGTTACGAAGACATAGAAGAAAATTTAAACAGATTTAATTATAAAAAATTACTAATCCATAACATTTAAATAAAAAACAATCTTTCAAAAACCTATGTTTAAACAGGTGATATTAGTTCTAGCATTAGCCTTAGTAATAGGCTGTACAACAGAAAATAGAATAGTAGATGTAGAAGAAACTCCAATAAATGTAATGGCAAAGGAAATGCAAGATTGCAACTCTCAAGACTTAAAATCTAACTGTCAAGACGGTGTTCTACTAGCTCATGCAATTGATTTAGATGACACAACTTATTGTAACGTAGCCTCAAACGCAATATCAACAGAAAAATGCTTAGAAGGATATTATATTATGAAAGCCAGAAGAACTAGTAACTTAGCTTTCTGCGATTTTATAGAAAACCAATTATCTAGAGAAATTTGTCTAAGGAGTAACGAATGAAATTAAAACTTTTCATACTATCTATAGTAGTTTTATCTTTATTTGCAATATCAGTAACTGCGAAAACTTCAGCAGAAGGTTACCCATTTATTGGATGTTTTGGTGATGGTGGAAATAGAGCTTTATCTGATGGTCATGGACACAGAAATTTAGATTATTGTGGACAAAAAGCTCAAAGCAACGGTCACAAATATTTTGGAATGCAACATCCCCAAGGAAGCCCAGGAATTGACAATGCAGAATGTTTTACAGGCAATAATGGAGATTATGACAAATATGGCTCAAGAAGTTGTTCAAGATTTAACAGCAACGGAGACGCAATGGGAGATGGTTGGCAAAACGCGATTTATTTATCAGCCAAATCTTCTAGTTCAGTTTCAGAAGGACCTACTCAGGGTTTAATTCTTCATTATAAGTTCGATGAAAACTCAGGCTCTCAAGCTTCAGATTCTTCAGGAAATAATAGACATGGAACAGTTCATGGAGCTCAATGGACCACAGGAAAATTTGGCTCAGGATTAAGTTTTAACGGTAACAGTGTTTCTACCCCTTTAAACATAGATCAAGGAGGTGGCTCATCAATTACATTCTCTGCATGGGTATACCCAAGAAGTCAAGGTGGAAGAAGGCATGTAATCTCAACAGATAACGGAGGCTTTGATTGGTCACTATTACAAGAAGCTCATAATTGGCAATTTTTCACCAACCATGGAAGCGCTTATGGAGGAGTTCATTCACAATTAAACACATGGCAACATGTAGCCGTTGTTTATGACAAAAGTAATGGTCAAGCAAAATTTTATTTCAACGGTCAACAAACAGGATTTAGTGGAATAAGCTATGATGGAAGCGACAACAATGTAGCAATTGGCCGAAACCCCGGACCTTGGGGAGAACATATAGATGCAATTATAGATGAAGTTAGAGTATATGATCGGGCTTTAACCTCAAATGAAGTATCTCAAATTTATAGTGCTTCGCCTGCTCCTCCACCAGCACCCCCAGCAACTCATGCAGCATGTCAAAATTATGCTTGTGTAGAAGTTCCAGGAGACGGTGCAGACACTTGTTCTTCAGACACTCAATGTTATCCAGGAGCTCCAGGTTTACAACATGATGTTGGAGACAACCAAATGGCAGCTGTTACATGTCCCTCCGGCGAATCAATCGTAGGAACAACAGCAACCTATTATTGTAGTCCATGGGTATCTGGTGTTTGTAATTCTGGAAATACCATTAGGTCTGGAAATAACGCTTACTACTTATTTAATTCAGCTAACTGTGGAAACCCTTGTTCTGGTGGAAAAAGAGGAAGATTACATGCCTCTTGTAGCGGACATCCTCAAGGACCAGGACCAATAACATTCGCTCCAATTGGTTTCTCATGTGACTTAGATCCTAGGACCTGGCCCCGTGAAAGTGATTTACCAATTAAGTTCAGCATGTTTAACATGGGATTCACTAACCCAGTTGCATGTAGCAGAGATGAAATCAAAAGTAGATTTGGAAGAATTTTAAACAGATGGCCAACAGATTCTCAAGTAAATCAACTATATTGGGGACAAAAACTAAACAAACTAGTAATAACCGGTCAATTACAAGAATTAACATCTCCAGGAAACGGAGAATTTAATGTAAATTATTATGATGGAACAAGTTTTTCCAACTTACAATTCACAGGACAATATGCTCAAGGCACAGGAAAAGGCCCTCATGATTCTATTGAATTCAACCAACATTGGGGAGCTTTTGACTCTCCAGATAGAAGTTCTTTAGGAGATCAAGGTTACTCAATGAGATATAAAGGAAATTTCGATTTTGAAGGGGGAGTAGATTATGATTTTTTCCTAGAAAGCAATGACGGAGCAAGACTATATATTAATAACGCTTTACAATTAGACAAATGGTCTGCTGGTAGCGGAAGAGTAGAGAGAAAAATAGGAGTATTCCCTGGGACTCAAGAAATAAGAGTAGATTATTATGATAATAACGGCGATTCACACCTTAAATTTGGATGGATAAAAGACATCCCTTTTGTAGATCCAGTAACTTTCACCTCTGTTGATAATATAGCAAGAGGCAAAAGCACATCCGACCCAAGAATAATAGATGGAACAAGAGCAGCTTGGGATGGAAGATCAGCAGGAGACAGCATAACTATTGATTTGGATACATCCTCCACAGATGCAGCATTTGCTATAAAAGAAATTAAATGGTTAAACTTAGAAGGTGGAACCTACGGAACATGGAAATATAAAATCTCGGTCCTAGATCCAATAAAAGGTTGGTTGCCTTTCCATTGGGGACAACTTGATGACAATCTAGCCCCTGAATTTTTACCATCTAGCATGATTTCAATACCTGTTGGATTTTCAACAAGCTTGCAAGGAACTCCAATGTTCGCAAAGGAAGTAAAATTCACAATAGATGCTGTTCGTAATGGTCAAGGAGGAGTAGCGGAAATAGAAATTTATGCAGATAGTACTATAGGTCAAATAGTTTGTGGAGATGGTGTTAGAGAAGGAAGTGAAGAATGTGATGATGGAGATACAACTTCAGAAAACGGCTGTTCAGCTACATGTACTGTAGAACCTGGTTTTGCCTGTAATGGGGTTGGATCTGGATCTTGCTCAAGAAACCCAGATATATGTTGGAATAATAAAGATGATAATAACAATGGACAAGTAGACGAAAACTGTGGGGGTTGTGCTGATCTAGATGGAAACGGTAAAGTAGAATTCCAAGACTTCTTTATTTTCGGAGATTGCTTTGATGCAGGTACAGGACCAAAAACACAACCTGATGCTGAATGTAGTGCGACAGTATTCAATAAAATGGATTGGGATGATAATGGTGTAATTGATGTAGTAACAACTTTCGACTTAAATAATGATGGTAATGAGAATTTCGATGACACATTTATTTTTTATGATTGTATGGATTATGCAGCTATAGGAGGAGGACAATTACCTCATGGAGGTTGCACTCAACAAGTTATAAATAAAATTGACTTGAACAGCGATCACGAAATAACAGGAGGAGAAGTACAAAAATGGATAAACAAAGAAGCAACTTCAGTTAGAGGTTATGACAATAGGTGCTTTAGACAAATGTTCGATAAAGGTTCTACTCAGGCATGTGGTGTTCAAGTATGTCAAAGCGTACAAGAAGATGGAGAATGCACGTCAGATGCAGAATGTGTAGAAACCCCAGTAAAACTTAGCTGCTCAAAAGGAAAACAAAACGAGTTGTCAACAGGACGTTGTTGTAAAGAAAGAGAATATTGGAATGGGGCAGATTGTGAAAAAAGAAATTTAGATTTTTGTGCCGATTGTCCTTATGATATTATAGATGAATCAAGTCAATATTTTGCAAGTGACTTATGCTTCGATAGAACCCTAAAAAAGATTTGCATTAAAACAGGAAGATTTACTCGTGATTTAGTACAAGTAGAATTTCCAAAATCAGAAGAAGTAACCTCCGGATAATTACCTTCTTTTTGTTTCATAAAATGTATTTATTATATATTTATCCAAAGTATTAGCATCTAATAAATTACTAGCACCCATAAAAATAGTTTTATCATCTTCATAATTCGCCTCATCATAAGGATGAGTAAATCCCATACCATGAGTTCCTTCATGAATATAGGTATTAAATTCTCCTTCATGTATAGGATCGTCAATAGAATTTATACCAATTTCTCCTAAATAAAAATTACCACTATTATC
>NZBI01000021.1 GCA_002687825.1 Nanobdellota archaeon | reverse complement strand
TATAGTCTTCATTTTTATCCATTTTATTAGCTAGTTCAATAAAAGCTTCCTCAGCTTCCCCAACACAAACTATATCACATAGCTCAAAAGATTTTTCAGGAAAAAAAGTAGGATGAGGTCCACCCCAAACAACAGGAATGTTTAATTCTTTAAAGAATTTAATCAATTGTTCAGCTCTTTTTGTGGTAGAAGCCATAGCATTAATACCAATCAATTTAGAATCTTTAGTTTCTCTCTTTAATTGTTCTAAAATTTCTTTACTATAAACTTCAGCATAATCCCAAGTACCCAAAGGTAAGAAAATCATCTTAACATCATGTCCTTCTCTTTTAAGACATGCTGATAAAGTCCTTAATCCTTGATCACTAGGGGATGTACTAGTAGATAGCAAAGTTATTTTCATGAAAAATTTAACCAAACATAACTTTAAATAGTTTATTGTAGGAAATAAAATAATGTCTTCAGAAGAAAAACCAGAAGTTTTAAGATCTATTTTAGAAGGAATAGAACCAACAAGTGTTTTTGAAGGAGAAGTTCAAGAACTGGATTACAATGGAGGCGGACTTGTTCTGGCTGTTTCTAATGATGGCGAGGATAATAGTGTGTTTTTTTCTGAAAGTTACCTAGCCAAAGTTAAAGCCGCATTCCCTTCGGCAAAAATCAGACATAGAACCTATTCTCTAAGTTCTGACGGTGAAAGTTATTTCGAAGTTCGTTACCTGGAATTTCTAGGCCCAACAAAAGAAGAATTAATGGCAGGATTTAAACGCTTTTCACCAGAAGACATAAAGGCACTTGATGAAATGTACCCTCGAAACGTAGCCCCTGGAGAAGTAACAATGTCAAGAGCATATTGGGAATCTGATAGAGACCTAGGTTAAACTTTATTACTAAAATCTAACTCATCATCTTGAACATATTCAATATTTTCTCTTAAAGCAGTATAAGCTTTCTGCAATTCTCTACCTAAATAAGCATAATGATCTTTTCTAATCTCCAACTTTTCCTTATTAATTATAGTTTGATATATTTCTAAAGGATTATCTCCTTTTACAGTTAAACTAATTTCATTTGGTTTCTCACAAAAAGCAACTTCAATTTTTTTATTTTCCCTATTAACTTTAATTAAAAAATAACCTTTTTCATCTAATTGAAATTCTTTCTCATCATCATAACTAGCTTCAACAACTTTACTTTCTTCTTCTGAAACTTCAACTTTCACGATCTCTTCCCCAGAATCAACATTAACAATCCCAATAGCATTCACAGGACAAACTTCAGCACCTTCTATCACAATTTTACTTTCCTCTTCATTAAATTCTTTCTCTAAAACATAAATATTTTCATTAATTTTCTCCCCACCAACTAAATCTACTTTATCCTCAGAATTAACCCATCTTTCAGAATCTACAGCCATACAAGCCTTATTTCCAATACAAGTTTTTTTATCAAATTTAATTCTTAATTTTGGCATTAACTTGATTACAAAGAGAGCCTTTTTAAAGATTTGTAAACTCAAAAACATTAATGGCAAAATACAAACAATTATGTGCAGCATGTAAAAAAAATTACGTTCCAGCTAATTGGAAGGATAAATATGTTATTTGCTATGATTGCCAAAAAAAAGAATTAGCTACACCAATAAAAGTAGCAAAATACAAAAAATTATTCGACATTCCAGAAGAATTCTTTAAAGAAAACTCTTTCTTAAGAAGCATTAAATTAAATCATATTAGATATGGAAAATTAAGTGACAGACAAATTGAAGCTTTCAAAGAAACTGTTAAAAGAATGAAAAATCCAGAAAAATATAAAAAGAAACCTAAGAAAACTTCTAAATAATTAAACACCTAACATTTCTTTAACATCTTCACTAGGTTCCCAAACAGGATCAAAAACAACATCCACTTTAGGCTCTTCATAACCTAAATCAGTAATGCCTTTTTTAACATTATCAACTATTTGAGGACCAAAAGGACACATAGGACTAGTAAAAGTCATAGTAACTTCAACAGCACTTCCCTCAACTTCCATGTCATAAATCAACCCCAAAGTCCAAATATCCATATCTATCTCAGGATCTTTAATTTTTTTCAAAGCTTCAATCACATTAGTATCCCCAATCTTGTTTTCAATTTCTTTAGCACCTAATTTAACAGCATCTTTTTTAGGAGCCTCAGTTTCTTTCGTAGATTTCATTTCAGGAACTTTCTCCAAAGGTAAGTCCTCATAAACCATATCTGGTTCTTCTTTTTCTCTTTCAAATCCATAAATGTCTGCCATTTTATTCTGCCTTAACTAAATATTTATCAAAGCCATTTTCCTCAATTTCTTCAGCTAATTCTTTGCCGCCTTCATCAACAATTTTACCATTAACTAATATATGGACCTTATCTGGAGTTATAAAGTTTAATATTCTATAATAGTGAGTAATCAACAATATACCTCTTTCATTACTTTTCATTTTATTAATATTCTCTCCAACTATTTTCAAAGCTGTCACATCAAGACCCGAATCAGTCTCATCTAATATACAATATTTTGGTTCCAAAACTGCCATCTGTAAAATCTCAGCTCTTTTTTTCTCTCCACCACTAAAACCTTCATTAACATACCTTTTCCTAAAGCTTTCATCCATTTTCAATTCTTCCATCTTCTCTTTCAACAAAGAATGAAATTCAACTACATCTAAATTTTTATTTTTAACAGAATTGTAAGCAGTTCTCAAAAAACTACTCATCGTCACACCTGTAATTTCAGAAGGATATTGGAAACTTAAGAAAATTCCTAATTTAGCTCTCTCATCTGCACCCATTTCTGTTATATCTTCATCATTTAATAATATTTTACCTTCAGTAATTTTATATTTAGGATTTCCCATTAAAACATTAGCCAATGTACTTTTACCAGAACCATTCGGACCCATTAAAGCATGAACCTTTCCTAATTCTATTTCTAGGTTAACCCCTTTCAAAATTTCTTCTCCATCAACACTAACATGTAAATCTTCAATTCTTAGTCTCATCTTTCTCTCTCCTCCTGTGGTATGCCACATATTCCATAACTTCCCTCAAGCAAGTCTTATGAAGTTCCATTGGACTAAGAGTTTCATCATGGTCCTCCAGATAATCCCTCCTAGCATAATTGTAGGCTCTCCTTAGTGTAGGAAAACTAATTTCTTCAGTTCCACTTAATCTTTCCAAGTCCATATAAGGGTTAATTATTGGAAAGTCAACTAATTTGCCCATTCTCTCTCCTTATTTCCCTTCTAACAAATTCCAAACAAGCATCATTCAAACTTCCATAATCTCCACATTTAGAAAAGTGACTATGATAAAATTGATATATACTTCCAAGTCTCCCCATTTCTATCCCAGTTTCTTCACTTAGAGCCTGTAAAGGAGATTTTTCCCCAAAATCCACTTCAATTATTTTTCCCATTTTTCTCCATTTCCTTAACACCCTTATTTAAAATATTCAAACATAACAATCCACATTTTTGTCTGACAACTCCTAATTTAACACCTAACATTTCAAAAATATCTTCTTTAGTTATTTTTTTAATTTCCTCTAAAGTTTTTCCTTTTAGTTTTTGAGTTAACATCGAAGTACTAGCCATTGAAATAGCACAACCATTACCTTTAAACTTAACATCAACAACTTTGTCATCTCCTAACTTAACAAATAACTTTATCATATCTCCACAAACAGAATTTAATTCACTATGTTCTATCTCCGCTTCTACAATCTCTCCAAAATTTCTAGGATTTTTAAAATGGTCTAGTATATTCTCCTTATAAATTTCATCTTCCTCATTTCCAACATAATTTGGATCCATATTATCTTCCATTTTAAACCTCAAAAATCTCCTTAACTTTTTTAATACCTTCTACTAATTTATCAATTTCCTCTGTAGTATTATAAACATATAATGAAGCTCTACAAACGCTAACTTCTTCTAAAACTTCAGTAACTAAAGGCATAGCGCACATATGCCCTCCTCTAACAGCAATACCTTCTCTATCTAATATAGTAGAAACATCATGAGAATGAACTCCTTCAACTACAAAACTAATAACGCCCCCTCTTTCTTTAACATCTTTAGGACCATAAATTTTAACTTTATCAATCTCATTTAATTTTTCTAAAACATATTCTGTTAGATATTCTTCATATTCTTTTATTTTATCCATTCCTAACTTATCTAAATATTCAACAGCTCTTCCTAAACCAATTCCTTGGGCTATCATAGGAGTTCCAGCCTCAAATTTCCAAGGCAACCCATTCCATTTACTCCCACTAAATTTAACTTCAGAAATCATATCTCCACCATACATAAACGGTTTCATTTTAGTTAACAATTCTTCCTTCCCATACAAAACTCCAATCCCAGTTGGCCCCATCATTTTATGTCCACTAAATGCTAAAAAATCAACATCTAAATCTTTGACATCAACTTTCAAATGAGGAACACCTTGAGCGCTATCAACAATTAATAAAGAATTATTATCATGAACAATTTTACTAATTTCCTTAATAGGATTTATTGTTCCCAAAACATTAGACATGTGAGTTACCGAAACTATTTTTGTTTTACTAGTTAATTTATTTTCTAAATCTTCTAAATCTAATTTCCCATCTTTAACTTTTATATAATCTAATTTTAATTTATACTCTTTAGCTAATTCTTGCCAAGGAACGATATTGCTATGATGCTCCATTTCAGAAATTAAAATCTCGCTGCCTTCTTCTAAATCTCTACACAAAGAAAAAGCAAGTAAATTTAAACTTTCAGTTGTATTCTTAGTAAAAATAACTTCTTGCCATTTACAATTTAAAAATTTCCCAACTTTTTTATGGGCTTCTTCATATTCAATGGTCGCCTTCTCACTTAAAGCATGAATCCCTCTATGAATGTTAGCATTAAATTTATTATAAAACCCATTAACACTTTCAACAACTTGTCTAGGAGTTAACGAAGTCGCACCACTATCTAAGTAAACTAAAGGTTTTCCATTAACTTTCTCATTCAAAACCTCAAAGTCTCTTCTAATTTCCTGAACATTTAAGATTTGTTTCATTTCACTCAAGGTTATCCACTCTTTCCATTATTTCTTCTCTTAATCCCTCAAACTCTTTCAAAACAGGTTCAAAAAACCCTTCAACTATAACTCTTTTAGCCTCTTTTAAGCTTAATCCTCTAGATTGTAAGTAAAATAATTTGTCCTCATCTATTTGTGAAACCGTTGCCCCATGACTACATTTGACTTCATTATTTTCAATCTCTAAATTCGGAACGGCTTCAGCATAAGCATCTTCACTCAACAATATAACATCTGATTTTTGATAACCTTCACAATTAACAGCATTTTTACTAACTTTAACCAATCCTGTTTGCATTACTTTAGCTTTCTCATTCATAACAGCTCTAACAACCATATCACTTTTAGAATTATTTCCTTTATGCACCACTTTATTATCTAATTCAAATTCACTAGAATTATCACCAAAAACGATATTTAAACTATTCCCCTCACTATTTATACCATTTAAATTAGTTTTAACATAAGATTTAACACCTTCACCTAAACTAAAATCAATCCAATCTATTTTTCCATTATCATCAACATCAATCTCAACATTTTTATTTTTCTTAGAAAAGCTAACAACTTTGACTTCGGAACTCTTACCAACAATGATTTTAATCTCAACTTCTTTATCTAAATTTAATTTAATCTCTTCTTTAGAATCCTCAGGAATATTTAAAACAAAGTTCTTTCCATTCTCTTCCAATTTAACATTGTCGCTTATTTGTATCATTTTAAATAAAATTTAGCCTACTGTACCTTCCATTTCTAGTTCAATTAACTTATTCAATTCAACAGCATATTCTAATGGCAAAGCTTTTACTACAGGTTCTATAAAACCGCTAACAACCATCTGCATAGCTTGTTCTTCACTTAATCCTCTACTCATCAAATAAAAAATTTCTTCATCTCCAATTTTACCAACTGAAGCTTCGTGAGCAATATCAATTTTATTAGTATCAATCTTCATTGTTGGAAATGTATTTGAAACACTATCTCCGTCAATTAACAAAGCATCACACTCAACCCTACATTTAGTTTGTTTTGCATTAGAATTCACTCTAACCAATCCTCTATAAGTACTAATCCCTCCATCTTTACTAATACTTTTAGCTCTAATCATAGAACTTGTATAAGGAGCAGCGTGAATCACCTTACTTCCAGTATCTTGGTTTTGATCTTTAGCGGCAAACGCAATTCCAATTGAATCTGATTTAGCCCTTTCTCCAACTAATACAGAACAAGGATATAACATCGTACAACCACTTCCCAAATTACCATTAATCCATTCAACGACTCCATCTTTTTGAACAATGGCTCTTTTTGTATTCAAATTATAAGTATTCTTACTCCAATTCTCAACAGAACTATATCTAACCCTCGCCCCTTCTAAAACATGTAACTCAACACAACCCGCATGTAAAGCTTTAGCCTCAAAAATAGGCGCAGAACAACCTTCAATATAATTTACCTCACTTCCTTTATCAGCAATTATCAATGTATGCTCAAATTGCCCACCTTTCATAGCATTCATCCTAAAATAAGCTTGAAGCGGTATTCTAACTTTAACATTTTCAGGAATATAAATAAAAGTTCCACCACTCCAAACAGCAGCATGTAACATTATAAATTTATGATCATTAACAGGAATACAAGAACTCATAAAATATTTTTTTACTAACTCAGGATATTTCTGAACAGCAACATCCATATTTTCAAATATCACTCCCTGCTCCTCCCACTCTTTCTTCAAACTATGATAGGCCATATTAGAATCAAATTGAAAACCAGCTCCACCAAGAGATTTTTTTTCAGCCTCAGGAATACCAATTTTTTCAGCTACTTTTCTAATCTCTTCAGGAACATCTTCCCACTTAGTACTTTCTTCCATTCCAGGTTTAACATAATATTTTATTTTATTCAAATCTAACTTTTCTAAACTAGGACCCCACTTAGGCATAGGTGTTTCTAAAAACAATTTCAATCCTTTTAACCTCTTTTCCAACATCCATTCAGGTTCTTTTTTATCTTTAGAAATCTGTCTAACTAACTCTTCAGTTAAACCTTCAGGAGCTTCAAATTCATTTCTAATTTCCGTAGCATCATCATATCTGCTCCTATCAATAGCAAATTCCCGCATCTCTTGTGTCATCATTTCCCCCAAAACAATCAATCAACTCAGGGTTACAATCTTCTGGAATTTTCGATAGTTCTTTATGTATCCTACAAATTTCCCGAGTATCTTTTATAACTCTTAATAGCCTCTGCATTTCCCTTAGCAAAGAGATATTATCTTTTATTTCCTTAGAAGATTTAGCAATCTCCTTCAAAATCCCCTCAGTAAATTCTATCTTATTTCCTCTTTTTTTATGTAAATATTGGCTCACAGTAGCATTCTCAATACTTAAAAGTCCAGCAATTTTATTTTGCTTAAATCCATTTAATTTCATATTCATGGCTATTTGTCTTTTCAAAGCTGGAATAATGTAGAATACTTCTATTTCTTGTGGTTGTAGTAAAGATTTTTCAGACATAGAAAAGTTAACAATAGTTAAAATTTATAAAGCTTTCTATAAACTTATTTATTTTTCTTAGAATTATCTTTTAAATCTACTTTATCTTTATTTTTTCCTAACCCATCTCCTCTAAAAGGAAACGGTTTCTCATTGGTAGTAAATGTAACATATCTCAAATATAAATAAACTTGAGTATTCCAATAATTTACAAATTCAGCTAAATCTTTATTTCTTTTCCCAGAAAATAAAACAACAAAGAAATGAATTACAGCCACAACTTGAACCAAAATTTTCCACACACTTAGAATAATACCACTAACAATAGAAACAATAATCCTCATCAATAGTTCTGTTCTCTCTGACATAAAATCAAAAATATAGTTTGTAGTTAATAAATGTTTCTAAATTATCTATTCAAAAGCTTCGAAAAATTCAGATTCTACAAATTCGATCTCTGTATTTACAGATTGTGCAGGTCCAAAGCCTTTCTTAAAATAGAGTTTATGCGATCCATCTCCTGTTGTGAATCCAGCATGAAATCTTTCAGCAAGATCCCAGTTTCCATCACGGTCTATGTCTGTCAAGAGGGTGTAACCTAAAGCAGACATACCCTTAAGATAGTCTGGGTGCGAAATTAGAGCTTGATTATCTCTAACTTTTGGCAATCTACTGTCTCTTTTGATCTCTTCCTCTTCACAACTTACTGCACAGAGGCCTACAGCGATTCCTGCTACAGCAGTTAAAACAGTATACAAACTATGCCTCAAAACTACAGGATCTATTTCTTGATCCAATGATTTTGATCCAGTTTTTTTTATTGTCATTTTTATCTCATCACTTTTTATACTAAATTATCTAAAATAAGAACATTTAAATATTAGGGCCCCCTTTAGGGGGACTATGAAAGAAGAATTATTAAGAGAAATAGGGCTAACACAATCAGAAATTAAGGTATACTTATCGTTACTTGAATTAGGAGATTCAACAAGGGGAGATATAGTAAATGAATCTAGAATTGCAGGATCTAAAATTTATGAAATATTGGAAAAATTGCAAGAAAAAGGTTTTGTCTCAATTTATACAAAAAACAAAGTAAAACATTTCAAACCAACAAACCCTCAACAAATAATATATTATCTTGAGGAAAAAAAATCACAAATAGAGGAGGTAGAAAAACAAACTCAACAATTATTACCTTCGTTATTAGAAAAGTTTAGTTCTTCAAAAGAAGAGGAAGAAGTTGAAGTCCTAAGTGGGATAAAAGGTCTTGAAGTTTTATTCAGAGAACAAGTTGAAACTTTGAAAAGAGGAGAAACATGTTATGTAATCGGTGGAACTAGAGGATATGATGAAGAAAATGTAGAGGCTTTTTTTCATAAAATTCAAAAAATGAGACAAAAAAAGGGAATAAAAACAAGGATGGTTTTTAATATAAAACAAAGAGAATCATACGCAGAACAATTTTCTTCTAAGGTCTACAAATTCACAGAGATTCGTTATATGCATCACACTTCCCCCGTAGCTATTAATTTTTACAAAGACAAAACAATCATTATAATTTTCGGTAAAAAAACAACTTCTATTTACATAAATTCTAAAGAAGTAGCAAATAGTTTTATGGAATACTTTAATTTACTCTGGAAGACAACTAAAAAATGAAAACCTCAACTGAAACAAGGATTAAAGCATATAAATTAATGAAGGAATTGAAGAAGAAAGAAATTTCTAAGAAAGAAACAGTCGATAGAATTAATAAAGAATTTGAAATATCAACAAGTACGTTATATGATTGGTATGCAGGTAGAAATGCTCCTTGGGAATCGAAAGAAAAAATTGAAAATCTTGAATATAACAAAGAATTATTTTACATTTTAGGAGCAATGTTGGGGGATGGGTGCATTTATTATTGGAGGGGCCAATATCAAGTTAAAATATATGGTGAAGAAGAATTTATTAGGAAATGTGCTGAAAAACTTTCCATCTGTTTAAGAAAGAATATTAATCACTATTTCTACAAAAGTTATTATGAAAAATGGGGAAGCAATCTGTGGTTCATAAATACAGTCCATAAAAAATTATTTATTTTGTTTAAGGAGATCAGAAGCAATCCATATAGAATTTTGGATCTAATGGGAAAAAGTAATTACAAAGAGAATTCTCTACAATTTGTTGAAGGATTTTTTGATGCAGAAGGATGTGTCAAAATAATAAAAGAAAAAGTTAGGAAAATCCCCAAAATATGTCCAGATATTTGTTGTACAGATTATGAATATGTGGAATTATGCAGGAAACTATTAAAGAAGCATTTGAACATAGAAGCGAGATATTCAATTCAAAAACCAAAAAAACATTGGAATGCTAAGAAAACTTCCTATCATCTTAGAATATATAGAAAGGAATATGTAAGACGATTTTTTGAAAATATTAATACAACTAAATTAAAACCAGAAAAAATTCAGTATGTTAAAAACTGGTTAAAAAATAAAGATAAAAAAGAGATAATTACTCTTTTGCCTTCATAAAGTTCTCTTCTGCTTGGTCCCAATTTAGCACGTCAAAGAAAGCTTCTAAATAGGCAGCCTTATCCGGACCTCTCAACTTATAGAAGGAATGTTCCCACATATCTAATCCAATTATCGGAATCTTACCTTCATTTAACGGACTATCTTGATTAGGTGTAGTAATTATTTCTAATTTTCCATCACTCAAAACAACCCAAGCCCATCCACTTCCAAAAATCTTCAAAGCAGCTTCACTAAATGCTTCCTCAAAAGCCTCTCCAGATTGAAACATCTCATGCAAAGCTTTCTGAATTTCTTTATCTTTAGCACTTGTATCTTTCTTTAACAACTTCCAAAAAAACGAATGATTACTATGTCCTCCACCATGGTTTCGAACAGCAGTTCTAATTTCTTCTGGAACAGAATTTAAATCTTTTATCAATTCATCAACATCTTTAGTTTGCAAATCTTCATGTCCTTCCAAAGCAGCATTTAATTTATCTACGTACGTCTGATGATGTTTAGTATGATGTATTTCCATAGTTTCTTTATCAAAAAATGGTTCTAAAGCATCATATTCATATTCTAATTCTGGTAATTCATGTGTCATTTTTTATTTCTCCGTTAGAGGACCATACGCCACAGCACAGCCTTCCGATTGTAGTATCTTATATCCTTTCTCAACTTTTTGTCTATCAAATTGATTCCATCCATCTTCTCCTTGATGTTCTATAAAATATTCATATATCTGAGCAGCAGCTTTTTTAAAATCTGTAGGGAAACTATCTGGAATCTTTAACCATTGTTGGACTATTCCGAGTCCTATTCTTTCATCCACTCTATCTTGTTCACTAGCTAATTTTTCTAATGTTATCAATACACTCGCAGCATCAATTTCTACAGTTTCTCTTATTTTTGTCATTTTTCATTCCCCCTAATATTTTTCAAGTGAAAATTCCATTCCACTTTCTTCCAACTCTCTCACTAAATCATAAGCAGCATCCCAAAGCTCCTCACCTTTATAGATGACAGATCTTTCAATAAAATCAACAGACAGACCTTGATATGAAAAATTTTTCCCCCCATCTATTCGTTCTTCTCTAATGCCCAAAAAATTTGCTACAATCCCAATTGCTTCTTCATCAACAATTTCTTCTACCCCGATAGTCATTTTACACCTCTCTAAGCTTTAATTAAAATATCATCACCTTCAACTTTAACTTCATAAGTTTCTAATTTAGCCTCCGGATCACTTTCTGTTTTTCCTGTTTTAAGATCATATTCCCACATATGCAAAGGACAAGTAACTTTACCTTCTTTACATTCTCCTTCACCCAAAGGACCTTGCATATGAGTGCAATTATTTTCAATTGCTAGAAACTCCCCATTATCATTCATAACAGCAATTGTTTTTCCATTCACATCAACAACCTTACCTTTCCCATCTCCAATTTCATTTTTCGAACAAACTTTAACAAATTCAGTCATTTTAACAATAGTTAAACAATAATTATTATATATTTTTCGCTTCTTAAAACAATATATGATAAAAATAAATCAACAATCTCCAGAATTCACAACAGAAGCTTTTCATGAAAATGAAATAAAGAAAATAAATTCAAGCGATTACAAAGGGAAATGGACAATCTTAATGTTTTATCCTGCAGATTTTACTTTTGTATGTCCAACAGAACTAGGAGAATTCGCAGATAAGTATGAAGAAATTAAGGCTTTAAACACAGAAATATTATCTGTTTCAACAGACACAGCATTTACTCATAAAGCTTGGCATAACGCTTCTGATACTATAAAGAAAATAAAATTTCCAATGATTGCAGACCCAACTGGAAAAATTTGTAAATCTTTCAATACTTACATTGAAGATGAAGGTTTATCTTTAAGAGCAACATTCATAATAGATCCAGAAGGAACTTTAAAATTCTATGAAATCCATGACAATTCTATAGGAAGAAGTGTTAATGAAATCATAAGAAAATTAAAAGCAGCTCAATTCGTAAACCAAAATCCAGGAAAAGCATGCCCTGTTAATTGGACACCAGAAAAAGAAACTCTAACTCCAGGTTTAGACTTGGTAGGAAAGATTTAAAAAAGCTTTTTAGTGAAACTCTTAAAAGATTAAAAATGGCAAAAGTAGAAGTGGACGGTAAATCTCTAGAAGTCAAAGATGGAGAACATATTAAAGACGCTATAGAAGAATTGGGTGTTATAATTGCCTGCGCAGACGGTACATGTGGCGTTTGCAGAGTAAAAATTGAAGAAGGCATGGAAAACCTAAACGAAATAAATGAAGCAGAAAAAGGAATGGAATGTGAAGAAGGTGAACGTTTAGGATGTCAATGCAAAATATTAAAGGGAGAAGTAAAAGTTAAACCAGTATTCTAAATGAAAATAATTGCATGGCTAAAGCCAGAGTGTGGATGGAGCATGGGTGTTAGGGCAATAATGAAAAAATACGAATTAGAATATGAAGATCGGGACATGATTAACAACGCAGCAAATTATCAAGAAATGGTTGAAAAATCAGGTCAAACTTTATCTCCTTGTGTAGAAGTTGATGGACATATGTTAGCAGATGTTTCCGGAGAAGAAGTGGAAGAATATTTAGTAGAAAAAAAATTCGTAGAAAGAAAAAATGAAGAAACTGATGTTCCAACAGATCAAGCTTGCCAAGGACACTAGTAATGAAAATCTTCATAGAAACGTATGGTTGCCAATCCAACGTAGCGGATTCTGAACAAATAGCAGCATTGTTAAAAGATAAATATGAAATTACAAATAATGAAGAAGAAGCAGATACAATAATAGTGAACTCTTGCTCAGTTAAAAATAAAACTCAATCAAAAATATTACATTACATAAGAGAAAAAATTAAAATAAAAAATGTAATTGTTGGTGGATGCTTAACAAAAACCATAGATATAAGAAAACACATTCCAGAAGTCACAGCAGTTTTCGATACTAATTCTATTTCAAAAATTCAAAATATCTTAGAACCTCCAAAAGATATTTTTTCTTCAGAGAAGGAATCAAGAATTAATTTACCCCATTTAAGAAAAGATAAAGACATAGGAATAATAAATATTGGAGAAGGATGTTTAAATTCCTGCACTTTTTGCGCGACAAAACTAGCAAGAGGAAATTTAAGATCTTACAGAATTGGAGATATAAAAAGAGAAGTAAAAACAGCAATTAAAGAAGGATGTAAAAAAATATATCTTTCTTCTCAAGATAACGGATGCTATGGTTTTGATATTAACTCTAATTTACCAGAATTAATAAAAGAAATAATAACTTTAGAAGGAGATTATTTAATCAGAATAGGAATGATGAATCCTTGGCATCTAAACAAAATTCTCCCAGAACTAATAGAAGTTTACAAATCTGAAAAAATAATGAAGTTTTTACATATCCCCGTACAATCTGGTTCAGAAAAAGTTCTAAAAGATATGAAAAGAATCCACACTGTAAAAAATTTTACAAAAACAGTTGAAATCTTCAGAAAAAATTTTCCAAATATTTCAATAGCTACAGATATAATAATAGGATACCCAACAGAAACAGAAGAAGATTTTCAATTAACCTATGATTTAATAAAAAAAATAAAACCAGAAGTGTTAAACATTTCTATGTTTTCTTCGAGACAAAAAACAAAAGCTCACAACCTTAAACAACTAAAATCCGAAGTAACAAAAGAAAGATCAAAAAAACTAATTGACCTATATGACGAGTATAAAGTGTCGATAAAAAGATTTATATAGAAGTAACTGTTGTAATTCTTTAAAGAGGTGTACCTAGTGAAAAAATCAGCTAAAAAAGAATCAAAAATTTTCGTAGTTTCTATCGTTGCTATTTTAGCAGTTGCATTAATTGGTATTAACCTTGACAAGCTTACAGGAAAGGCATCTTCAGATTTATACCCGCCTTTCAATCCTAGAACAACAGTTTCTCTTTCAGCAGCTGATAAGTTCATCAATGCTGGAGAGTATATCAATATTGATGTAAATCCAGGACCAAAATGTGCAAATAGAATCGTCGGAATATATGACGATGCTGAATTTAGAAGAGCAACAGTACAACCCGCTGGTCAATTCAGTTCTAATAAAAAATTATGCAGTCCTTTCTCAGTTAGGTTTAAAACATATGCGGAATGGAAACCAGGAAATGACAATTCTGGGATATTCTTTGTAAAAGTCTTCGATTATGATTTAGAAGACTATGTTACAACAACATTCACAATAAATTAAAATGGCAAAACAAAGTATAAACTTAAAACCAAATAATTTAACAAACGATAAGGTGGTTATAGGATTAATAACAATATTTCTAATAGCATTCATAGGATCTAATTTAGATCAATTAACTGGAAATTTAACATTAACAAATAACGGTCAAATTCCAATCGTAAAAATATCTCCTAATGAAATAAAGGCGGGAGAAAAGGCTAATGTAAACATACAAGTTAGAGGGGCATGCGTACACCCCAAAGTAGAATTATATTTCGGAGGAGTAAGATATGATGGAGAGGTCCAAAGTAGTGGTGGAAGAAAAGCAGAAATAACAAAAAAAGGAAGATTCAAATTCTGTAAAGGAGACTATGAGTTAGATTCAGACAATTCATTCACAATAAGCTATAGAACCAGACCAGATTGGGATGGAGATTATTATGCCAGAGTTTACTATTGGAAAGACAGAGATACAAAAGATTTCTTACATTCTTATTTTAAAGTAAGACCTAAATCAAAATGAAACCTCAAAATATAATAATCGCATCAGTTTTTTTATTAGTAATTTCATTTTTCTCATTTAGTTTTGAATCCATAACCGGAAATCCCATAAAAGTTATAGCTCCAGAAATGACTATCGTAAAGGATAATGTTAGGGCTGGACAACCAATCCAAATAAGGGTAAAGATAAACGAAGGTTGCATCGATCCTAAAATAACGTTTCACTCCGATGAAGGCATTAGAAAAGATACAAGAATTTACAAACCTTCAGAGGATGATTGTGCAAATCAAAACTTCCATAGTTGTAAGGGAAGCAAATATTGTAAAGGAGACTTAAAAGGAGACCTAGCAATTTATGATTATTATACATTACCCTCTTGGAAAGTTAATCCTGGAGTTTATACTGTAAGAATGCACTATATAGAAAGAGTAGGACAAGCACAAAAAGACACACCTTACATAGAAAGGCCATTCAGAATTAATTCTTAAATCAAAAAACTAGTAAAAGCTATGTGGATCTATTTTACCTTCGAGAATATCTAATCTTTCTTTATATTTTAATCTAGGAGGATAAAATCCAAATTTTTTGTAAATTTCAATTTTAGTTAAATGTCTAGGGTTTCCAAAATTAATCAATTCTAAAAATTGTGAAAGTTTTTTCTTACCCGCTAATTCGATTGTATATCTAGTATGTATTTTGTTCCTTCTCATAGATTTTTCTGAAAAACACGTCGGATTAAAATTAAAATGATCTAACAACTCTTTAAGTTGCTCAATAAAAATTTTACTCTTCATAGATATGGAAATTATTGGTTTAGAATGAAATCCTTTGTTATCTTTCTTGAAGGAGATAGATGATTCTGTATCAAATATGCCTCTAATAAATTTCTTCTTTACTTCATCATTAGAATTTAAGATGAGGGGAGGAATTTTATTGTTGTCAACCTTCCTACCCGGTTTAATCCCCAAACTTTTTATAAAAAATGCTATTGCTTTAGAATATACACTTACAGCTAATTCATCTCTTCTTTGAAGAATAAAATTACATTCTATGTTAAATAATTTTAAAAAAATAGGATTAATAATTTTCTTATAATAAGCAAAGTCCTCAGATAAGCTTCCAGCAATATTAATTCGATACATTACAGTTTGTGAATATCTTTTACCGCATTCAAGATGACCATCGCCTAAAATTACTGCCATAATTTGAGACAATTCAGGAGTCAAAGTAGTTGGAATGGTTATTTTTCTTAAACTATCTCTTTTACTATATGGAATCACATTATTAAGTCTCATCTTTTATTATCACAATTGCTTTCTTTCCTTTGTGTTTCTGGGGCACTATAACATGACATCCAGTTCCAAATTGTGAAATGTCTCTTTCTAATACCTCCATTATTTCCAAATCTTTCAATTTTAAAATTACATCCTTATTTGTCATATATATTAAATATATATGTTAATATTTAAATGTTTCTATTGACAAAAATCTGTTACGTAAAATTAGAATCTTATAGTTCCTTCCCCCTTAGATCCTATGTTTCAGTTTAGATAATTTTATAAATTAGAAATTAAGTTTTTTATGTTAAGCCTCGGTAGCTCAGTGGTAGAGCAATTTCGAAAGAAGCTCAGTTGCCTTGTAAGCTATGGCCTCGAAAGCAAAGAAAGGAAAACAACTTTCGCTGATTAGGTCGCGAGTTCAAATCTTGCCCGGGGCTTTTCAATTCAACCCCCATAAATTTTCAATGCTTTTTCAAAACCTTCTCTTTTTAAACCATCTTCCAAAATTTCTCTAGGGTCAAATCCATATTTTAGTAAAGCATAAACAGATCCCAAATCAGCAACCATTTCTTCTCCTACCCTCCCTATCACACGTTCATCATTTCTTCTGTCTATATAAGAGCTTAAGTCTAGATTTAGTCCATGCTCTTCAAAAATTCTTTGTTCTAATAATCGCAATCCCCCCAAACCATCCAAAGCATGAGTTTCTTCGTGTGCTCTTACCCTTATATTATTCGGATCAAAACCAGTGTCGAAATACCAAATATGGTGGTGATCTTCACAACCCTTTTCATATCTATCATAACACCCTCCAATCCCCGCATGTTTAATTTTTAATAGACGTAATTCTGCAGCCCTCATTCTTATACGACCTTCTCTTAACCCGTATTTTCTATCAAGCCGAGTACAATGTTCAATCGCATCTTCAACAAACCCATCATCATGATATACACTAAATGAGTCCATTGGAACTTCTAGTTCTAAAATTTTTAATTTTGCCTTCCCCATTTTAAAGTTTTACAACTACTCAAGAACCTCTTTTACAATTATCCGGCATAATATAGCTTTTTAAATATATCTTTTAAAACCTTATAGAAAGATATTAAAAAGCAACTATTGCAATATAATTTCATGTCTTCAGAAGATTCTTTAAAGAAAATAGTGAAAGGTGGATTTATAGTATTCTTAGGTATATTCATCTCGAAAATAGTCGGTTATCTTTACAGAATTATCGTAGCAAGAATTGGAGCTGAACAATACGGGTTATTATCTTTAGGAATCGCTTTATTAGGAGTCTTTACAACCATCTCCTTATTAGGATTAAATCAAGGCATATTAAGATATGTTTCATTCTACAAAGGAAAAGAGGATTTTCAAAAAATAAAAGAGCTCTTAAGTTCCGCATTCAAATTAACATTTTCACTAAGTCTAATCTTTGCAATTATACTATTCATTTTCTCTAAACAAATATCTATAACTTTTTTTAGCAACGAAAACTTAAGTTGGATTATTAAAATCATAGCAATAGCATTACCTTTCAACACTTTAAGAGAAGTTCTTATTAACACTTTCAAAGCTTTTCAAAAAGTTAAATATGAAGTATATATAAAAAACATAACAGAAAACATTTCAAAAGTAATAATAACTTTAATATTTATCATCTTAGGTGTAAAAATAATAGGCGCAACTATAGCTTACACAGCTTCAATTATTCTAAGCTTCATACTAGCATTATATTTCTTAGAGAAAAAAGTATTTTCGATATTCAAAACAAAATTAAGTAAATTTTCTCTAAACAAAGAATTATTCCGTTATTCTCTCCCATTATTATTTGGAAATTTTATTTTCTCATTAATTCTATGGACAGACACTTTAATGTTAGGCTATTTCCTGCCAGAATCAGAAGTTGGTATCTATAACGCAGCATTACCAACAGCTTTCCTTATGTTCACAATCCCCTATGCTTTACTAGCATTATTCATACCGATATTAACAGAACTACATGCTCAAAACAAGACTGAAGATTTTAGATCTGTTTACAAAACAATAACCAAATGGATTTTTCTACTAAATATTATTTTACTCGGAATATTTTACTTATTCTCGGAAAAAATATTAGGAATTTTATTTGGACAAGAATATACAATCGCATCAACTTCTTTACTTATACTTTCTACAGGATATTTCATAGGATTCCTAGCAAGCAGCATCCAATCTGTTTTATTAGTTATCAAAAGAACAAAATTAATTCTATTAAACACATCAATAATGGCCATAGGAAATATACTACTTAACATTCTATTGATTCCAAAATATGGAATAGTAGGAGCAGCAATAGCAACATCTTCTATTTTCATTATAAGAACAATTCTTTTAGTAACAGAATCAACGTTAATAACTAAAATCTTTCCATTTAAACTAAGCTACATAAAAATAATTTTTTCAATATTAGTAACTTTCTTCTCAATAAAATACATATCTAGTTTTTATGAAATAAATCTTATAACATTAATCTTAACATCTTTATTCTTCTTACTAATATACGGCATACTACTCTTATTAACAAAATCTTTAGAAAAGGAAGATATCTCAATAATAAAATCTATACAACAAAAAACCGGAAAAGATTTCACAAAAATAAATCAATTCTTAACAAAATTCTCTAAATAATTATTTCTTATAAGGCTTAAACAGATACTCTAAACTTTTATAGTCCGCTTTAAACTCATACATCATTAAAACGAACCATTTTAATGGTAAGAAAATCCCATAAAATACTAAAACCCACTGAGTAAAATCAAATATAATAGAGAATATCAAAACAAAAGTCGTATATCTAAATGTTAAATAAACCATTCCCTCCCTAACTAAACTTTTCAAAGAAAACTTACTTTCTTCTTTACCAACTTCACTCTTCACTTCAAAATCTTTTCCATCTAATTCCTCCAACCTTTTCCCACTAGCATATTCTTTTAATTTTATAATCAAGGCCTGATTTTTTAATGGGTGAATATAAGAAGCTAATACCGTAAATATAGCTGCTAATCCTCCAAAAATAAAAAACATAATCTCTCCCGTATTTCTAAACACTCCAATAGCCAATCCAAAAAATGTCAAAGATGCAGTTATAGAATGGATTAATAAATCTACAAAGATCCCTCTCATAGAACTAGTTCCTCTATATCTAGCAATCAGTCCATCTATATAATCTAAATTTTCCTGAAAAAATATTAAAAAAAGTGCTAAAATAGAATACCAAAACTCACCAAAGGCAAATAAAACTCCCGCAATAACAGCTAAAACTCCCATAAAAAAACTTAATTGATTAGCACTAATCGGGGTATATAATAATATTTTTGCAACATAAGCAGCAAAAAAACCATTAACTCTAAACAATAATGTCTGTTCGAGATCCTTGTTGAGATAATTCTTTATCTCCTTTATTGATACCATATTTTTTCAACGCCAGTAATAATTTATCATTCTCTTGTTTTCTTCTAATTGAAATTCTTACATATTTATCATTTGCCAAATTATCTTTATTAGAACAATCTTTTATCAAAATATCACTTTTCCCAAATAATTCTTTTTTCAAATCACTACCGCTAGCTTCTAATTTACATAATATAAAGTTAGCATAAGATTCCAAAGGTTCAATGTAAGAAATCTCTTTCAAACTTTTAAAAAGATATTCTCTATCTTCAACAATTTTGTCAATAGATTTATCATAAACTTCTTTATATTTAATAAACAATTCTAAAAATTTCTCAGCAATAGAGTTAATGTTCCAAATAGGTAAATGTTCCTTAACTTTTTCTTTAATTTTCTCATTAGCCGTCAATAAATAGCCCAATCTTAATCCAGGAACTCCAAATTCTTTACTTAAACTTCTAATAATAACTAAGTTAGGATATCTCCCAACCAAATCTTGAACAGAATATTTTTCTCTATCGCCTGTAAAATCTATAAAGGATTCATCCACAATAATTATTGCATCAACACTTTTAACAACAAATTCAACATCTTCTTTCATAAGTATTTTTCCAGTAGGATTGTTTGGGTTAATTATAAGTCCAAAATCGCTTCCAGATTGTTTAATAGACTGAATGAATTCTTCTTTGTCTAAATTAAATTGATTCTCTTCTTTTAATTTCAAATAATTTATTTTCTCTTCAGAAAGTTCATTTTCATATTCGTTAAACGTCGGTACCGGAATTGTTATTTTATTAATCAAATTTTTATTAAGTATCCTAATAATTTCAGAAGCACCGTTACTAACAATCAAATTTTTCTCATTAAAATCATCTTCTTTATACCATCTTGATAAAAGTTTAGCAATTTTATGTTGCGCAGATGGATAATTATTTATCAATTGAGGCAATTCATGACCTAGTTTTGAATAAATCGTCTTATTAGGAAAATAAAGATTAAATAAATAACAAAAATCTAGAAAATCATATCTCCAATATCCACCATATAAAGCAGAAATCTGATCAATAGCCTTTACTTTATCGTCGAAAAACATGTGACTAGCAATCTCTAGATCATTGGCATCATCACATTCAAACCATCTACCATTATCTATAATATGGTAGTTTAAATTAGGAGTCTTAATATATATTAAAATCCCCAAAATCAATTCATAATAACTATCTTTTCCATGAGTATTTAGATATAAATCCAAATTCGGCTTGAAATATTTTTGATAAAATTCATAAGTGAAAGAGTACATATTAACTGTTTTAAACTTGTCAGAATAATCAAAATTTTCTCCTTGTTCAGAACCAGTTATAAGTCTTTTAATCTGTTTTGTTTTAAAGTCCAAAGAAAGAACCGTTCCATCCATATAATCTTCATATTTCGCAACTAAAATGATATTTTCCTCGGTTTGGTTCATCAATTCTTCTAAGACTTTATATTCAAAAACAATATCTCCTTCCATTAAAATAAAATTTTCTTTTATATTATCTCTAGCAAGCCATAGAGAATAAATGTTGTTAGTTGTATTATAATCATCGTTGTCAACATAGGTAATTTTAAGATTATTGTGTTGTTCTCCAATTAAATCTTTAACCTTATCTTTCTTATATCCAACAACAATAATGACTTCAGTTACAGTTCCAAGTTTAGATAATTGGTCTAAATTTCTTATAACCATAGGCACACCCGCAACTTCAACCATACATTTAGGAATATCTTCTGTTATGGGTAATAACCTCTTCCCCATCCCTGCTGCTAAAATCACTGCTTGCATAGTAAAAAATAATCGAATATAAAAATTTATTAATGTATCGGATTACCAAAATCTTTTTATTCTCTATATATGACCTGTTTCTTATGGGTCCGTGGTCTAGTCTGGCTATGAGATATTAAGTTAAGAACTGATATCTAGTTAACGTTGCCTCGACATGGCAAAGATCGGGTGTTCAAATCACCCCGGACCCAGTACCACTTCAAAGTTTACACAAACTTTTATATAAGAGATTGAAGAATTGTTTAACAACACCTAAATTTTCTAATAATTGTTATTCTACCATAAACTATATAAATAAAATCGCTGTTAAATAACCTAACTTTAGCTAGAAATAAAGTTGCTTTCAAGCAATTAAAGTTAAAGTATCCCATTCAAGGGTAAAAAATGTAAACACATGGAGGTGTGTACATGAAAACAAAAAGAGTTTTAAGAAAAATCGCAGCCCTTTCTACAGGTGCAGCGATGTTAGGAGCTACAATGACCGGAGCTCTAGCATTAAGCTATACTCTTGCTGATTATCCAGCGCCGTTCGTTTCGGATGGAATTTTCAGTGGTGCAATAGCAGTAGGTCAAAACGCAGCTGCTTCCGATACAATCGGACAATCTATTATGTTAGCAGATTTGCAGACAAAAGCTGTTTCTCCTGCGGGCGGAACAACAGTAACTGTTTCTGGAGGTGTAACTGAAGATATTCCATTAGGAGGAAATATTTCTGATGATCAGTCTTACACTTTAGATGTAGAGTTAGCAGACGACGATGTTGAAAGTTTGATAGATGCGACAATTACTTTCCAGAGTTCAGATTATGACGTTGAGGAAGTATTGGAAGTTAATCAGGCAGGTAATGCTGTTACTGTACAAACATCTTTGACAAGTTCAGAAGATGACTATCAAACAGACGTAGTTTTAGAGGTTGCAAGAGATGCTGTTAAGTATTACTATACATTCTCTGAGACAATCCAACCAAACTTAACAACTTCAGCAAATCCATTAGAAGTAAAATTCTTAGGTAAGAATTTGAAAATAACTGGTATAGACACCACAGACGATAGCAAATTTACAGCTTATGTAGGTGCTGAATATTTCTTAAATTCAGGAGATTCAGTTGTGTCTGAAGGAAAAGCAGTTAAGTTATCGAGAGTCGGTTCCGGTGGAGCTATTGTTGTAGACGTAGATGGAGTAACAGAAACAATCGCAGCTTCAAGTACAGAAACTGTCAACGCAATAGAGATTACTAACGACGAGACATTCTATGATAGCAATAATCAAGCTGCATCAGCTGCTACACTTATTGTTGGAAAAGATGCTCAAGAGACTTACAAAGACGGAGACGCATATGTTGGAGAAGATGAAGATAATCCAGATTGGGTATGGAATACAGGAAATCTGAACGCTAAGGCTGCAACAACACTATCTACAACAGCAGAGTTTACAGGACCTTTCTTAGGAATTGAAAACGACTTCATTTACAATGATGATAGTGACAATCCGCCAAAAGTTGGTGAATGTATTGATTTACCTAACAACTATGTAAGTGTTTGTTTAGATAGTCTAACTGTTAGTGACGACAACTATGCTACATACACATTTGAATTCGATAATTCTGCGGATTTAAGTGATGCTGACGGAGGTTTATCCGCTGCAAAAGCTATATCTATCCACACAAGCCAATCTGAAGGTATTGTTATTGATAGGAGTGACTTAGGGTTTGTAAATGGATCTACCACAAGTGACATTAAAACTGACAAAATGTGGTTATTCCTACAAGCAGGAGAATCCGAGGCTAGTCAATCTGGGAACTCAAATCAGACAGGAATCTTCTACAAAGACATAAATGACAACAAAGTTAAGTTGGCAGGATATGTAAACAACTCTGGTCCAGCAAATGCAGCATTTGCACACATCAACTATGATAACACAAAGGACACAGATATAAGGTTCTACATAGATGATGACGGTGCGTCTACAAGCAGCGATATTAACTTAACGTTAGTACCGTTCCATAGCACAGACCTACCAGACTATAACGATAATATAACAATGACTTGGGGAAGATCCAGCTCAGCGTTTAATTCGTTAGGTTCAACTGCATCTTCAGAAGAAGCAGATGAATTGAGATGGACAGGATCTGATTCTGGAGGAGCATTAGCTACCCAAACAATCGGTACAAAAGATGAAGACCACAGAACTAGATACGGAATCATCATTAGAGACCCAAAGAGCCACGGTTCAAGTGATGAAGTTGTTTTAGACATTCCAGGCGACCAAGTTCAAGGAAACGCTATTGTGAAAGGAACAACATCAACATCTACTTCAAGTGGAGGTTCAGTTGTAGTAAACCCAATTCCATCAAGCGCAGCTGTTTTATCAGAAGAAATTTCTTCAGCATCAGCTCAAAACTTGATCGTTGTGGGTGGTCCAGCAGTTAATCCATTGGCAGCTAGTGTATTCTCACTAAGCTCAGCAGACTTTACACCAAATGAAGCGATGGTAAGGTTAGCAGACAATGGAGCTAATGTAGCATTGTTGGTAGCAGGTTACAGCGCAGTGGATACAAGGAATGCAGCAGAAGCAGTTTCAGCTGGTAAACTAGGTGGATTGAACAAAGTAGAAGCAAAAGTAACAAGTCCATCACAAATCGTTGGAACTTACAGCATAGAATAAGGCTATTAGCCTTTTCTTTTTTTCTTTTTTTTATTCTACAAAATTTCCTTTATAGCATCTCTTATTTTATACAATATAGAATTACTTACTTTAAACTCCTTATCATAAGGAGAGGGATTATTTCCCCATCTTTTATCAATAAATTCTACCTCCTCAAAGAAACGAGATTTCTTATATCTAGGAATCACATGAACATGAAGGTGGTGCGAACTATTTTGCAGATTAGTATAGTTTATTCTATCCGGTTTAAACAATTTTAGAAGCGCCTTTTTAACCTCTTTAGCTATTTTGAAAAATTCTTCTCTCTCCTCTTTAGACATATCTATTATATCGATATCTTCTTCTCGATGGGCCCATATAACTATCCTCCCAAGATAATATTGGTTATGGTGTAACGTAACTTCCCAGTGTTTATAATCCTTAATTTTTAATTCTTCATAATCCATAAAAATCACAACTTAAGAAGATTTATTACTCTTTCTAAAAATAAGTCTCTTTTTTACCACGAACATACCTATCTATTATAGAAATAAGCACGAATATAAGCGCAATAACACCTAAACCTATAAGAAATCTAGGATCTTTATAGAATGCTTCTCTAACAACTACTTCATCTTCAACATCTTCTTTATCATCTTCTAGTAAATCCACAATTTCAACACCTGGTTTGGGTTTACTAATCTTAGAGAATTCAAGAATAGCTTTAGCATCATCAAAATCACTCATTCTTATTTCAAAATCATGAATGTTATCTCTATCTAAATCTAGCCTCAAAGTACGATAAGTGTCCAAAGACGAATAGATTAGATTGCTATTACCACTCTCTTTCGCATCATTTTGGTAAATAAACATATCAAATTCTACTCTATTACTTCTAATTTCATCTAGGATAATTGTATGATTATCGTCATTAAACTCAAAAAAGACTCTATCTCCTTTGTAAAGCGGGACTATATATCTCTCTTTACTCTCAAAATCTAAAGGAATGCTTTTACTAGCATAAACGCTAGAGCTCAATAGAACAATAAAAATTAAGAATAAAATAGTTAATTTTTTCATAGGTTTAAAGATTATAGTTTATTTTATAAAGATATCCAAAATTAAAAATATATAAAGAAAAAGAGAAAAAATTTATTTTCTCTTGTAAGCAAAGAATCCTACCACAACTAATGCAACTATTATTAACAATGTTACAATTAGTCCTGTATTACTCCTTTGAACAGGCGTAGGTGTTGTAGGTTGTCCTGCAGTTCCAGAATCACCAGTTCCACTATCAGAGATACCCGCTGCTGCTTTTTCTTCTTGCTCAACTATCTGTGCTCCTGCTTCAATTTTAACTATCTCAACACTTGCTAAACCGTTCACAACACTCTTTAAAGTTACACTAATGTCATTTATTCCATCAGCATTAATATCTACTTCTTGAGTCTCTCTAGCCTTCAAAGTAACTGTAATTGGGTTTGAAGCTATTGTTACTGTTGCTGTTGTAGCTGTAACTTCATCAAAGGTCATTGTGTGTTTAGTAGCGCCATCAAAGCTAAAGCTCTTTATTCTACCTTGTTGAGCTTTCACTGTTCCTACACTTGCTTCACTAAAATCAACATCAAAGCTAACTGTCGGAGTGGTTGTACTTGAACCTCCACCTCCACTACTACCACCAGATGTAACTGTTTGATAAGATACATCAAATGAACTGCTAGTACTTGTATCTTGGTTACCCACAGTATCTTCTACTCTACAATTAACACTATAGTCTCCAGCTTGATTAATAGAACTACCACTAAATGCTCTATCAACTGAAGTGGCTGTTGTTGAGTCTGTAAATGTAGTTGTTGATGCATCTGGCTTTGATAATGTCCATAAATATTCCTTAACTCCACTATCTGGTTCTACAGCATTACAAGTAAAGCTTATACCTGTAGCATCTGAAATAGTAACTGTAGTACTAGCTGGTGAATCTATTGTAGGCGTACCTGTTTCCCCATCAACTTTAAAGTCATACACTGCAATTACAGAATAATTCTCAGCATTTCCAAACTCACTATCTGCTGCAACACTTGATGCATTCATCACAAGCATTAAATTCACATTGTTAGTGTGATTACCTTCAAAATTAACAGACCAACTGTATGTTGCATCACCTGGGCCATCAATTGTAGATAAATTGTTATTGCTTGGATGGTCAGTTTCATATCCTACCCATAAATCTTGGAAAAATTCAAATCCAGTTGTATCTAAATAATTAGTCACTCTATTGGCTGCAGGTGCACCAGTTTCATTAATGTACAATTCTAAAGTTCCTTTAGGTTGTCCAGAAACAAGAACATCTATTGTTGCATTTGTTGCAGCTATCCATTGAACACTCTCAGCACTTATAGGAGAATTTATAGTGTAGAAGTTAGAGTTCAATAAAGTGGTCAAATTTACACTAAAGTCTAATGTCTCATTCATAGTCAATGTAAATGGATCACCATTACTTCCATTTATATGCGCTTTATTATCGTATGTATCATTTATAGCAATAATAAAATTGGTATAATTTCCAATTGTAAATGCATCTGACATTTGTGCTGCTGTATAAGTGTAAGTATACTCTCCATCCACTTGGAATCCTGCAGCAGTAACCTCTGTCATTCTATTCCATTCATGAGCTGAATCAACATTATCAGTAGAGTTCTCATCAGTACCACTATTGTTCATTATTATATACACACTATCTGATTCTATATGCATATCTTGGATATTTACATTTACTTTCAAACGTGTATCTTTATCTACCAATAATCCATTTATCATTTGAGTATCATTTACCCAAGTGACATTACCATCAGTAACATTTACACTAATAACTCTAGGAGCTAAACTATCAATATATGAACGTACTGTTGTACTATTCTCTTGACTGTCCTCATCTAACGTAGTAAGGCTCCAGTCAAATACTCCTTCTGCTTTAACACTAGTTGATGTCACATTAAATCTTATCACCATAGTTGTATTAGGACTAAGTGGGTCTAAAACAGCGTCAGCCACACCTGCTGTACCATTACAATTAATGATTGTTACACTTAAATTGCTACAACTCCAACCAGTATCAGAACCATCGTCTCCCCAAATAGTAACATTTTCAAGGGTAAGATTTTCTGGTGATACAACTCCTTCTGCTCCACCAGCATTATTTATAAAATAATTAAAAGTATAATTCGCACCTGCTGTGCCAAGATCTATTGTTATATTTGTAATATTAACTCCAGTTGTGCTAGAAGCACCCACTGTAAAATTAACTGACTCTTCAACTCCTCCTTGACTTGAGGAAATATTATCATTCGCTTCACCATATATTTCAACCTTTGTAACTGCAACATCTGTATCCAATTCACCAGTTGCAATTTTTGTTAAACCAAATAAACCCACTAAAAGAAAAAAACCAAATAATATAGAAATACTAAATTTCTTATTCATCAAATACACCCCTTTATTTTTTTATACATTAATTAACCTCTTAAATTACAGTATCTAAAACACCGCTTATATATAAACTTTTCTAACTATTATTTTAACTAACAATTCAAAAACATTTATAAGTTTTATTTTAGTCAATTGCCATATGATATTCAAACAAACCAAACCAATAAGTAAATTTGGAGAAAACTTAGGTTTTATTTTCTCTTATTTCCTTTTCACAACTATATTCTATTTCATACTAATCTTTTTAAGTAAACTTCCAGAGTCCTGGTCATATGTTCATGTAATGATGCTAACTTTATCAATAACCATAATAGGCATCATACTAAAGAGGGTTTTGAAATGAAAATTTTTTTTAAAAGCTTCAAAAAAGGAATGAATCAGTTCGGTAATAATATAACAATAATAGTTAATTCAATTCTATTAACTTTAGTATATATTATAGGGGTAGGAACCACTTCTTTATTTGCTAAATTATTTAGGAAAAGATTTCTAGAATTAAGAAAAAAAAGCGACAGTTATTGGGGAGATTCAAATCTAAGAAAAAAACCAATAAGGGAATACTACAGGCAATTTTGAAATTAACTTTCTTATATGATATAAAGTCTAAGGATGTAAGAGTTGTTGATTCAGACTTTTAATCGCCTTTTTCCCATATTTGAATTTGCTTTTTCTATCCATTAATTTGCGTAATGGGTAAAAAGACGAACACAACCCAGCTAAGGCACCAAAGCACATCCCATTAGGACCAATATAACTATAATTCTCCCTCGATATTTCAATTGACGCAGAATGGTCATTAACGCTAATCACTAAGGGAAGAAGGTAATCCCCCAAAGATTCTGATAAATTATGGCCTATTTCTGTTGCTAGATTATCTAATCCTGTACCCATACCCAGTCCAACCATTGCCCCGCCCATTGTAAGAAGGGGGATTTTTACACACATACCAATCATCCTTCCTAGAATTTCACTACCCCTCTCATCACTTTCCATAATTTCGTTTTTTGATTTTGAACAATCTTCTACAACTCTATTAAACAGATTACCGTCAAAAGGCATTTGGTCTGTATAAAAAAAGACCTTGGAGACTCTTTTTTTCCTGTTGTTGATTTAACTCCCCTTCGTCCATTTGCCCAATCCACTCGATCTTCCACATATTCTTCATTGAAAGTCCCAGCAGAAGCAATTTTTAACCAATCATATTCTCTTTTAGTCCTGACAAAACCCTCCATATAAGGAGAAACATAATCGTTCAAGTCTTTAGTAGCTATAGGAATTACACCATGTGAAGTTGATATTAATTTTAGTGAACCTCCCTCCCTTTCATCTTGAAGTTTTCTTAAATAATTTTCAGTTTCTTCCATCTGAGCAAGATCTATATTTTCATGAAAACCCGCCTTTGCAGCTAATTCTTCGAGATCTACTAGATCATTTTTTTTAAGTCTTCCATATATTGTTTAACTTTTTTCATACACATAAAGGCAAAATAACAACATTTAAATATTGGTTGTCATACATTATGACTACCATGGAAGTAAAAGACTTAACAGATCTAGGATTTAATAAAAATGAAGCCAAAGTTTATCTATCTCTAGTAAAATTTGGAAAAGCAGATGCTCACCAACTAATTCAAGACACTAAATTTCATAAAAATATTGTGTACGATAACCTTGACAAGTTGATGGATAAAGGTTTAGTAAGCTACGTTATTGAAATGAAAAGAAGAGTATTCAAATTAGTATCTTCAAATATGATCATAGAATTCTTTGAAGAACAAGAGAGAGAGCTCAAAAATAGAAAGAAAAAAGCAAGAATAATAGTAAAAGAAATAGACGAGACATTAAAAAAAGTGAAATATCCGCAAGAGGCTACCATTTACAGAGGTACAAACGGAATAAGATCTTTTTACAATGAATCTTTAGAAGATGATTATGTGGTATTTGGAGCTCCCCAAGAATCCCTACAAATTATGGGAGAAACTTTCTGGCAAAATTTTAATACTAAGAGAATTGCTAAGAAAATTAAAGTTAAAATGATTTTCAATAGTAATATTAGGTCTTATGGAGATAAAATAAAGAATAAGTTTACAGAAATAAGATATTTTGACAAGGAATTCGAACCTTTAACAGAAACTCATATTCAAAAGGATAAGGTGGGAATTATTGTGTGGACCGAAGAACCAATTCTATTCTTGATCCAAGATAAATCTGTATCTGATAGTTATTTAAAATTTTTCGAAGATATGTGGAAAACGACCACAAAATAAACTAAGAACTCTAAAGCAAGAGGTAAAATGCCTTCACCCAAAGACCCGCAAAAAGCTAAGGAATGGAGAGAGAAATTAGTTCTTGCATGGAAAAATCCAGAACGTAGAGAACTAATGAGCAAAATCTTAAAGGAAAGAAAATTTTCTAGAGAACATAAGAAAAAGATCAGTCTGGCCGCTAAGAAAAGAATTGGCAATAAGAACTCTTTCTATGGAAAAAAACATTCAGAAAAATCTAAATTAAAAATATCAAGGGCAAATAGTGGGAAAAACAGTGCTAGGTACGGAAAATCTCCTTGGAATAAAGGAAAGAAATTTGACGAAGAATCCAGAAAAAGAATGTCATATATTGCAAAAAGGACTCACAAAGAAAATCCAGAGATTGGAATAAAGATAGCACTGGCCCATAAAGGAAAAAAATTTTCTAAGGAGCATAGAGAAAAAATAAGTAAGAAAATAAAAGAATTTTACAAGAGGGACCTTAAATTTAATCGTCTTGAGAATAATCCTTTGTGGCAAGGTGGGATTTCTTTTCATCCATATAACTTGCTTTTTAATAAAAATTTTAAAAGAATTATTAAAGAAAAATACGATGAGAAATGTGCTTATTGCCATAGTGAAGAAAATGGGTGTGTCCATCATATTAATTATATTAAAAACCACAGTACTACCATGAACTGTGTCTGGTTGTGTTCCAGCTGTAATTCTAAGTTTAATGCCAATAGAGACTACTGGTTTGCTTATTGGTGTGATAAATTAGGGGTTGAACCTGAAGATAACATAAACGAGGCAGAAATGATCGATGATATGAATAAGCAAAAGCTTATTAATTTTATGAAAGCAAAATATAACCTATAATGGGGGATTTTAAAAAAGACCAATTCATCCTTGGAATTTCATGCTATTACCACGACGCTTCAGCAGCATTGTTAAAAGACGGAATAATAGTAGCAGCTGCTGAAGAAGAAAGATTTACAAGAAAAAAGCATGACACCTCCTTCCCAACTAAGGCCATAGAATATTGTCTAAAAAGTCAAAATATAACTATTAACGACATTAATCACATAGGATTTTACGAAAAGCCTCTCCTTAAATTCGAAAGAGTATTATCTCAACATCTACAAAATTTCCCATTCAGCTTTAAAACTTTCATAAGTTCAATACCTTCTTGGATAAATGAAAAACTAAGAGTAATGAAGCCCATTAGAAAAAAACTAAAATATAAAGGAGATGTTTTATTCGTAGAACACCACTTAGCCCATGCAGCAAGCACTTTCTTAGTTAGCCCATTCAAAAAAGCAGCAATCCTAACCATAGATGGAGTTGGAGAGTGGACAACAACCGCATGGGGAATTGGAGATGAGAATGATATTAATTTAATGAAAGAGATAAATTTCCCCCATTCAATTGGATTATTATATTCAACAATTACAGCTTACCTAGGATTCAGCGTTAATAATTCTGAATACAAAGTAATGGGCTTAAGTCCTTATGGAGAAATGGATAAAACTAAAAATCCTTATTATAATAGGCTAAAACGTGTAATTGACGTAAAAGAAGACGGAAGTTACAGATTTAATATGAGCTATTTTGTTTATCATTACAAAGACAGAATGCCTTCTCAAAGATTATGTAATTTATTAGGAGGACCAATAAGAAAACCAGAACTAGAAATAACAAAAAGACACAAAGATATTGCAGCAGCTTTACAATTAATAACAGAAGAAATTACCACTAAAATCTTAAATCACATTCATAAAGTTACTAACTGTGAAAATATAGTTATCTCTGGAGGAGTTGCATTAAATAGCGTTTACAACGGAAAAATATTAAAGAATACTCCATTCAAAAAGATCTGGATCCAACCAAATTCTTCTGACGGAGGAACAAGTATGGGTGTAGCTTCCTATATATATAATAGCATCTTAGAAAACAACAGAGTTTCAATCTTAGACAATGCTTACCTAGGTCCTGAATATTCTACAGAAGAAATAAAAAATTTCTTAGATAAAAATAAAATTAAATATTCCGAATTTAAAGACAAAGACGAATTAGTAAAAACAACAGCAAATTTAATCTATGAAAATAATGTTATAGGGTGGTTCCAGGGAAGAATGGAGTGGGGTCCAAGAGCCTTAGGATCCAGAAGTATCCTATCTAACCCCTGTAATCTAGAAATGCAAAACATTCTAAACACAAAAGTAAAGCATAGAGAACAATTCAGACCATTTGCTCCAGTAGTTTGTGAAGATGATGCCTTAAAATATTTTGAATGCGATCAACCAATCCCAGAACCCACAGATTATATGTTAATGGTTTATCCTATTAAAAAACAATGGCAAAAAAAGATCCCCGCAGTAACTCACGTAGATGGCTCTGGAAGATTGCAAACAATAAGGGAATCCCAAAATCCTTTATACTACAATTTAATCAAAGAATTTGGCAAATTATCTAAGGTACCAATTTTAATCAACACTTCTTTTAACATTAGAGGAGAACCAATCGTCTGCACACCTTATGACGGATATAAGTGCATGATGGGAACAGGAATAGATTGTTTAATTATGGGTAATTTCCTTATTTGGAGAAAAGACAATCCTCAAGATATATGGGATAGTGAAAAATACGCTACAGATTAATTATAAAGGTCTTTTTGTATTTCTTCTTCAGACATAAAACTAAATCCACAATCTTTATCATGATTCTGTCTTAAAGATTCTGAATCTACTGGAGAGTCTTTACAAATCTTAGGTCTAAATCTATAGATTCCACAATAGCCTTTCCCCGTGCTTTTGTTTTTTCTTAGAAAAATGCAAGGGAATCCAAAAATAAATGCTTTACAGCAAGTACCACATTGAGCACAATTCCCCTTT
>NZBI01000020.1 GCA_002687825.1 Nanobdellota archaeon | reverse complement strand
CTAACAGGATACGGACAAAGAGTTTCATCGATTCTTCCTTTCTCATCAATTTCGGGGAATAATAATCTCCAAATTGTTTTTATGTTTTTAATAAAATCTGCTTTGCTAATTGGACTTTTGTGTGTTTTGTGCATATAGGTGATTATTTTATCTATATCATCTCGGTCTAAATCTTTAAGGTCTTTTTCAGCTACATGACAAACAAGTCTGACAATGCACAACAATCTTCCCCTTCTAATGTAGCTAACATCTGAAGCATCCCATTTGTCAAATAATTTATAGAAATACTTCAAATTAATCTTATTTTTACAATAATACTTAGCAACTTTTCCACATCCTCTCGCATACTTTCTTTTCTCTGGTGGAATTAGAAATTCTTTAATGTTCTTTACAAAATTCTAGTATTTTCTTTGGCTATTATAGATATCGTTTTCTGGCATAGTAAGGTCTCCCCCTACACAACCTTAAATAGCTGTGTAAGACAGAGACTCAAACTTGACCATCTCCGCTCCCGCCGAGATTTGAACTCGGGTCTTTGCCTCGAAAGGGCAAAATCGTTGACCGGGCTGGACCACGGGAGCACAGACTAAAGAACGTCTTTTTTAATTTTTAAAAGTATCTGTTTATAAGAACCTCTTTGGTTCCTATAACTTCCAGCTAAAATTATGGTGGGCCCGGGGGAATTTGAATCCCCGACCTCCAGCTCTCTTAGATTGTAAGTCTGACAGTCATATAAGACTGGTGCTCCACCAGACTAAGCTACGGGCCCTTAGATTAAAAATAGAATTATTATTCTTTTAAAGGTTTTGGCTTTAAGGGCTTTGCACATAAACTAAATTCTGCACATAAATAAAAGTATTTTGCACATAAATTAAAATAAAAGACATATTTAAATATTTATTAAATCTTAAAGAAAATATGTTAAAAATAGGGATTTGGATTTTATTGTTTGCTTTGTTGAGTATGAGTGTTTTTGGACAAACTGTATTGAATCAAGAAGGATTAGAATATGCCCCAGGCGAGTTAATTGTTAAATTAAAAAAAGATGTTTCTAATAAAATTACAGGGAATGCTATTAGTACTGGGATTAGATCATTTGACGAACTAAATGTGAAATATGATATTAAGAATATAGAATCTGTATATGAATTAGAGCCTTTGAATTTTGGTAAACGATTAGCGAAGGTTGTAGGTATAAAACCAGAAGATCATTTTTTGAGGAAAGTATATAAATTAAAATTCTCTGAAAGTATAGATGTGCAGAAACTTGTAGATGAATATTCTAAATTATCCAAAGTAGAGTATGCTGAACCTAACTACATTAACAGTTTAAGCTTTGTTCCTAATGATTTGAAATATAGTGAACAATGGGCACATCAAAATACTGAAATTGAAAAAGCTTGGGATATCACAACTGGTAGTTCAAACATTATTATTGCTGTAATTGATAGTGGCGTTAATTACAATCACGAGGATTTAGAAGATAATATCTGGGTTAATTCTGGAGAAGACCTAAATAATAATGGAGCTGTTGATGATTCGGATTTCAATGATGTAGATGATGATGGAAATGGATATATAGACGATATAAGAGGATGGGATTTTGTTGATATTGATAAGGACAAATATGTGAATGAACTATTCTACTCTCTCCTTAATAATGAAGATTATGAAGATACAGACAATGATCCATTGGATTTTCATGGACATGGAACTCATGTTGCAGGGATAGCTGGTGCTGTTAGTAATAATAATCTCGGAGTTGCTGGAGTTTGCTGGAATTGTAAAATCATGGGGATAAGATCAGCTTTTGGTATAGAGAAAGACGGTGTTATGACAGGAGGTCTTGAGGATGATGATGCGGTAAATTCCATAAAATATGCTGTGGACAATGGTGCCACAATAATTAGCATGAGTTTTGGAGGGGAAGACTCTAATTTAAAAAGAGATATTATTGATTATGCCAACAACAAGAACGTTATATTAGTTGCTGCTGCAGGAAATTCCAATACCAATAATATAAATAATTCTTACCCGGCGGCATATGATGATGTAATTGCTGTAACTGCTACAGATAGTAATGATAAAAGGGCTTGGTTTTCAAATTATGGATATTGGACGGATATAGCTGCTCCAGGGGTTAATATTTTATCAACAGTTCCTGACAGTTATGAACCTTCTGATGGTACTTCTATGGCTACACCCTATATTTCAGGCGTTATTGGTTTAGTGTTATCTAATTATCCTAACATTGATCAGGAAGGCTTAAGATGGATTTTAAAGAATTCTGCTGATTCTGTTGAATCCAAGGAACATATTGGGAGCGGTAGAATTAATGTACATAAAGCTCTTTCATTAGAACCTATAAGTGGTATTTGGGCTAATATTCTCTCTCCCATTGATGGAGAAATATTTGATGATCCAAATGTTAAGAATATAGAAATTAAAGGTACAGTAGAAGGAGAAAATTATATACTTTATTATGGCCCGGGAGTATATCCTGAAGAGTGGCATGAAATAAATAGAGGAGATAATATCGGGGATGGCGTTTTGGGTACATGGAATATTGAAGGACTTCCAGATGGAATTTATACTATTAAGCTCGTTGTTAGTAATCCTGGTGGGGAAGTGATGGATAGTAAAAGAATTGAGATAGATCTTATTGAAGCGGGATGGCCTTTTAAAGTTCCTACAGACGATGGTGCTTTTCTGATTAGAGATGCTCCTGCTATTGCGGATATTGATGATGATGGAGAACTAGAAATAATTGTTATTGCATCTGCTGATTGGTTTATAAGTGATTCACATCCCTTTAAGGAAAGTTTTGTATATGCACTTGGACCTGATGGGAAAATAAAGTGGGAAAAACATTATCCTACTTTTCTTGTAGGCACCCCCACCATTGCAGATCCAGATGATGATGGAGAATTAGAGATTTTATTAATTTCAAAAGATGCAGAACTATTTTCCTTGGATAAAGGGGGGGATGAAGAATGGAGATTTGATGGGGGATATTTTTCTAGTACAGAAAATACCCCTGTAGCAATAGATATTGAAGGTGATGGGATTAATGAAATAATTTTTCCAGTTTATCAATTCAAGGAAGAGTATTATTCTGGTATGCTTTACATCTTAAATGTAGTTAATAGTAGACCTATTGAAAAACATAAGAGAGAAATAACTGCGGGCATTAATGCTGTTTTTCCTTCGTTTGTATCTGTTTATGATATAGACAATGATGGAACTAAAGAGATAATTACTACCTTGAATGATAATAATGTTCATGGGTTTGGGATAAATAATAATGCCTTGACTAAAGAATGGATGGTTACAAATTCTGATTCTAAAACAAACCGTAAGTTTTATGATAAAGGGGTAAGCATTGGAAATGTTGATAATTCAGATCCTATTGACATAATTGTAGGTTATAGCACTGGAAATTTTAAAAGCAGAATCGATGGTTTGGCTTCTGGTAAGATGCTAGAGAATATTAACTTAATAGGGGACGATCCCAAGATAATTTGGGAGGTGGATTTAATGGATTTTGATAGTGAGGCAAACAACTTTGCTGATTCCATTTCTATTCCTACTTTAGTAAATTTGGACGATGATCCAGAAAAAGAAATAGTGTTAGGATCACAAGCAAAATATGAATATTCAAAAGAAAAAGGAGTACAGATAATAGACAAAATCTATGCATTTGATGGATCTGGATCAGACCTATTATGGAGCAATGACTTAGACGAAGTGAAGACTTTTGAAAATGTAGCAGCAGACATAAACCGTGATGGTAAGACTGAGATAATTGTGGGGGCATGGAGCAACTTGTATGTTCTTGATAATAAAGGGAGTATTAAGTGGAAGTTCCCCCTTGATTCGATTATGCAGTCGATATCTATTGCTGATTTAAATCAGGATGGTCACTTAGAAATTCTTGCATATCAGAATCGAGAACTTTATGTTTTAGATAAAGATGGTAATCAGTTTGTGTTTGGTGGTATAGAAGAAGGATATTTCAATCCCTTGCCGTGGCCAATGTATCATCACGACCCACAACGAACTGGCGCTTATGAAGTACTGAAACCAATTTTGTTAGGAGACTTTACAGGTCCTAAGGGGTTTCCTAATGGATGTGTTGAATTTGATGACTTTCTGATGTTTGCCCAGGGATTTAGTGCATTTATAGAAGGCAAGACTTATGAAATGGAATTTGATTTTGATAATGATAGAGATATAGATGTCCAAGATTTCTTTATTTTTGCTGAAAATTTTGGGAAAGGACAATGTTAACTTGAATTAGAAAATCATCTATAGTTGGAAGTTACTTTTTCTTCCTAGGCCTATCCCAGTAGGGAGACTTGCATTTAGGACAAACTTTAGGATATTCTTTTTCATTCCTTGGGATCCACTTATGATTGCAACGATAACATAGGAATCCATCTAATTTTATTCTAGGCATATAGCTGAAATGTTATAATTTCTATATAAGTCTTTTGTTATATTATCTTTAGTAATATACTATATGTATAATACAGAACATAAATGTTTAAATAGTAGTAATGTATACCTAATAGTAATATACTAAAAGGAGGTGATACAATGAAACTCTGTAAATACTGCAAAAAGCCAGGAACTTTCGACCCAGTTATGAGAAAAGTTCTATGTGAGGAACATAGGGATATTTATCTTAACTTAAGAAGTGTCTGGCAAGCCATAGCAGATTTGCAATTAAGTGCAGGAAGCAAATACTAAATTTGCTTCTTGCTCGAGTTTTTTTATAAAAAATGGAGGAAAAGATATACACGCAAGATTGGGAAGCTTACAATAAAGCACAACAATCTGAAAAACTATATTTAATGAAATTCTTGGATGAATTATTAGACTATATTCCATTTCCAGAAACTAAGAAAGTCGGAAGAAAACCGGTAAGCATTAGAGATAAGATCTTTTATTTAACATTACAATCTTACAATATCAAAAGCAGTAGAAGATGTATTTCAGACTTAGAAATTGCTAAAAAATTGGGATTTATAGATAAAGCACCCCATTTTAACACAGTTTTGAAATGTCTTAAAGATACAAATTTAGTTTCTTATTTTAAACATTTAATTACAGTTTCAGGACTGCCTTTACAACAGGTAGAATCAGACTTTGCTGTAGATTCTAGTGGGTTTTCAACAAGCCAATTTGATAGATGGTTTGAAGCAAGAAATCAAAATAAAAATACCGTAAGAAGATTTCGAAAATGTCATTTAACTTGTGGAGTTAAGACGAATATTATTACTTCTGTGAATATAACAAGAGGTTATGCTGCAGATAGTCCTCAATTTAAAGACTTAATAGAACAAACAAGTAAAATCTATGATCTGGGAGAGGTTTCAGCAGATAAGGCTTATTCTTCAAGAGCCAATCTGAATACAGTTTCTCAGTTAGGTGGGATAGCTTATATTCCTTTCAAGAAGCATGTTACTGGTAAAAGAAGAGGTCAGGCTTTGTTATGGGGAAGGATGTATAGATATTACATTTCACATCAAGAAGAATTTATGCAACACTATCACAAAAGAAGTAATTCTGAGACAGTTTTCCATATGCTTAAGACTAAATTTGGGAAGCATTTGAGAAGTAAAGATGAAATAGGACAAATAAATGAGATATTGGCAAAATGCTTGTGCCATAATCTATGCGTTTTGATACAGGAAGCCTTCGAACTTGGTATAGACATAAATTTTAAAAAATGTGCAGATATACCAATTGCACATAAATGCTAATAAATTATGTGCAAAGCCCTTAATTACAGTAGATTCTAAAGACCAAAAGTGGAAAATGAAACATCTAAACCATTAATATAAGGCTTGTAACCATTAAATTTGAGTTCTTGTTGTGCTAGCTTTCCTTGTCGTCTTCTAAAATGAGCAATTCTTCCACTCAGTCTTACAATTTCTGGAATTCTTTTTCTCCTTTCTCTCTGATTTTGCTTTTGTTTTTCTCTTATTATCGGATTTTGATAGTAAATTTTCTTATCTTTCAGTAATTTCTTATCCTTCAATATCATTCATCCAATTTACATTAAGCAATTCCTCATAGCTTAATCCATCAAAGTCATCAAAAACATTCTCATAAACTATAGAAGTAAATAATTTCATAAGATCGTAGTAATACCATTCGTGGAAATGTTCTTCTGAATCAAATCTTCTTACAAAATTCCCTTTGATCTCCAACATTCACAGCTTGCTTAAACAACTTAACCGCCCTCTTCCCCAAACTCGGCTTTTCAGGATCACAACTTCCAAGATCTTCTTCTAAATTTAGAGGATCTCCCAATACAACCCCTCCCTCTTCATTTAAATCAATTGAAGCAATATTATCTAATTTCTCTTTCAAAATTATTTGAAATTCTTCAGATCTAAAATGATCTATAGCTTTTTGTAGAGTTCCACTTTCAATGTTATTTAAAACACTTCTAACCCTCTGATCTATGTCTAAAGCAGTATAAGTATTATAAAACTCGAAATCCCCTTCCTTCTTTAGTTCTAAATTACATCCAAATCTTTGGTTTAATTCTCTAAATATCCTATCTAATAGGTCCATACCTCCAAATGCCATAATATCATCATCGGGAACAATCTGATCTAACAATCTCAATATTTCAATTGTATCGGAGGTTTTAATAAAGTCATATGTCTTTTGAAAGTCATAGTTAAAGTGGTCTAAAATAAGAACTTTATAAGCAGCTGCTTTAAAATGAGGAATCATACTAAAACCAAAAGGAGCTTTATTTAAATCTTCTAATAGATAATCGCATATTGAACTTGACTCCAAATTTTGATCAACACCTTTAAGATTTACAATTTCTCCTTCACTATTAACAAATTCCATAATCCCTTTTTTCTCCCTTATCCATCTTGGAAGTATTCCCAATATAGGGTCACTAGTCAAAAGTCTTCTTTTCTGTCTATAATCTGGAAGGTATCTATAATCCCAAGTAGTTGGAATAGGAAAATCTCCTGACATAGTAAATATACTTCCAGTTTCCCAACTTCCTTCTTGCCCTTCTTCAATAAAGAAGATAGGCTGATTTCTATAAGCATTACTTGAAATTCTTCTAATAACTTCATCTAAAGTTAAACTAACATGAGAATAAATCCCTCTTCTTAATTTTCCTATTTCCCAAGAACCATATCTATCTGGATTTTCTTCAATATGACTTAAAACTCTTTCAAAATTATCCATTGTTCTAGGCATTTTATTCTTCCTCATATTTCTAAATAAACTATCTGAATAATCTTGATAACTCGAATCCTCACTTGGAAGTCTACATACTTCCGCTAAAGTTTCATCATCCGTTACTCTTCCAGTAATCTCTTCCCAGAAAGACACGAAATTTCCTGTAACCTCACCAAAATTAAAACCTTCTTTTAATTTATTATAATTTTTATTTTCAATATCTAAAACCACACTCGTAGTAATAGTTTCAAAATCGTCTCCAGGGTCTAAACCCCACCCAATTTCAATAGGACAAACCCCTCCTTCACAAACAGGACATCCATGGTATAAAGTATTTTCAGCAACTTCTAAGGGAATTTTACCTTCTTCAGCAAAGAATACTGCAGAATCTTGACGAGTTAAAGAAGTCCTTTCACTCTCATAAATATGTTCACCCAACAAAGGTAATTTCTCCTGCAAATTAAGACTTTCTAAAGATTCGATAAATCTGTCCCCATAACCATACCTATCTTTATTTGTTTCAGTTATAATTGTGGGGAATTCATTAACCCTCTTTTTATTCTTCAAATAATCAATTAAACTTTCGGCGAAATTATAGCTAAAGCAGGCATCAATTAGAATAGTAACTTCACTAAGTTTCCCCCTTTTAGACAAATCATCTCCCAAGTCTTCAAAGAAAATAAGTCCAGGCTTTGATTCAGATGAACCTTCAACAAAATCAGCCCCATATCCCAATCCCAAAGAGGTTTTCCCACCATGGCCATTGAACCAAATAGTAGTTTCTCCTTTATCTTTACTTTCCCTTATTATTTCCCTTATCTTATTTTTGCTATTGGGTCCTTTAAGGTTAGTATCGGCTATTTTAGTAATCCCCCTAGATTTTGCAAAATTTTCCATTCTCTCATTTGAGAATTTTAATTTAGGATGTTCCTCTGCCTCATGAGTGAAATGGATTAAATAAGTATCTCTACCCAATATTACTTTACCTCTGAATTTCTCTCTTTTATCCAAAATTAAATTAACTGCATAATTAAGTGAGACAGAAGGAATATTTATTGTTTTATCCAAATCCTGAAAGTTATCTTTAAGGAATCTATATACAGCAAACGAAACAGAATTCCTTTCATAGCCCTTAAGAATTTTAATTGAATCATGATTATAAATATCTTCAAAAGAAGGGATATTACGCATAAGTTTGAGAGTCTGAGTAGGCTCTAATGCAGGAGCCCATGAAAGAAGCTCTTTTAGGTTTGAAATAATTAAAGGATGCTCCTCAAAATTTACAAGAAGAGTATAAGCAATTACCTCCCTTGTCTTACCAAATTCATCATCAAAATGTTTGATTAATGGCTTCACAGCAGAGTCATCCTTGTTCATTGCCAAAATAATTCCTGCCATTTTAACAATGTGATCTTCATCAGACTTCAAAAGACCTCTCAAATATTCTCTTCCGGTGCTGCTAGATCTGTACAGAGACTTTCCAACTCTTTCCAATAAGTCCAAATCTACAAAGCTTTGACCGTTTATTATATGTAAAGCCCGGATTAAGGAACTTGTTGCAGGTTTGCCGGTCACTCCCAACGCCACCGCAGCATTATTTCTAACATCTAAATTCTCTTCATCATTAATGAGAACTCTGAATAATGGTTGGATCGCTCTTAGATCTTTAATAAGACTTAAATCAGCAGCGGCATTAGTCCTAGCAGCAAGATCATCGCTATTAATCATAATGTTTATTAATTCTTTAACTCCTCTTCCTTTTTGAAAACAGAAGGATTTTTCCTTTGTTTGCCAACAGTGTCCTTCACTTATTTTTTCTTCCTCTGTTTCTGGATCTACCAAAATTTTGGGAGGGTTTTCATTATTTATTTTTCTACAATCAACCCTTCCTTCTTTTGTAATCAAAATCTCTCCATCATTGTCATCAAAACCAGAACACCTATCTTCTCCAGTAACTTCTTCATCTTCAGAAACTGCCACAAGTTTAAACACCTCTACTTCTTCCACAAGGGGTTCTTCATCTTCTACTTCTTCAACAGCTTCTACTTCAATAAAACTTAAATCTACATCCGTCTCAGCCCCACACAAGGCATCACTTGATATCTTAGCAATTAAATCTTCTCCACCACTAATACAAGCCCCCTCACTACATCCATTTTCACATTCATAAACCTCTGTCCCAGAATTACAACTGAATTCTCTCACATGGGTAGCCTGCCCACTACATTCATGTGCAGAATAAACAGGACCCTCCCTACTATTAAACCAAAAACATACACATTGATCTGGAGATGAATCTTGTCCTTTAACAAAAACTACAGAATCTCTATGAAAAGGATTGTTATACCCTTCATTTCCTTCTAACCCATCTGTTTCTTGACACAAGTCAGGATGATGACAAGTCCCACCATAACATACACTTCCATCAGGACAATCACTATTATCCTCACATTCATCAAAAATTCCATCTTCATCATCCATATCATCTATCGAAGGAGCTGGATCCAAACTATCTCTCCTTAAATCTCTAGCTAATGTTTCGGCGCGAGTAGGTGTATTTGGATCGAAAAAAGCCGGATTAAATACCCGTAAAAAAGAAGTATCAATAAAATCTGGAAGAGGTTCAAATATAG
>NZBI01000019.1 GCA_002687825.1 Nanobdellota archaeon | reverse complement strand
AATAATTTTTATGTTAGGATTAATGGAAAAGAAAATAAGAATCCAGTAAGACATTTGGGTAATGATGATTTGGATTGGTTAGCTCATCCGGATTATGATATTGAAGATCATAAAATTTTAGAGAATGGACAAATAATTCATTTTCAAGAAAGACATTTGAACGGAATGATTTTTTTCCAAACTGAAAGAGGTTGTCCTCAGGCTTGTAGTTATTGTACGAATAATATAATGAGCGAATTGTATAAAGGAAAAGGTAATTTGTTGAGAACTCATTCTGTTGATTATGTTATTACTGAATTGAAAAGATTAAAGAATAAATTTCCAAGCATTGGAGTTTTTGATTTAAGAGATGAAACTTTTACCATTAGAAATATTAAATGGCTTAGAGAATTTTGTGAAAGATATAAGAAAGAGGTTGGTATAAGATTTAAGTGTTTGGCAGAGCCTGCGTCTATGTCTAGTGAAAGTATGAGTGAAGAAAAATTAAGGTTGTTAGTTGATGCTGGCTTAACAGATATTATTATTGGAATTCAATCTGGGAGCGATAGATTAAATTTTGAAGTTTATAATCGATTTATTACGCAAGAACAATTGTTGAAATGTGCTAATGTTGCTAATAAATTTTCAGATAAATTAGCGATTATGTATGATATTATAACTGCAAATCCGTATGAAACTACTGAAGATATTTTAGAAACAATTAAAGTTGTTATACAAATTCCACCACCATTTTATGTTTCTATTAATAATTTAATTTATTTTGAGGGGACACCTTTGTATGATAGGGCTTTGAAAGATGGATATATTAAAACGGATAAAGATTCAGCTTCTACCTTGAATTATTGGGATAGATGGGCACATATAAAATTAAAGAAAAAAAATGAATATTTGACTTTGGTTTTGAATTTGATGAGAGGTCCTTCTACAAAAAAAAGAATTGGATTAATGCCTAGAAAAGTATTGAATTATTTGATTAAAGAGAATGTTATTGATTATAATTTAAAACATTTATTTCCCACTTATGTTGCTGGAAACATGGTTAGTTGGATGGACTATGCAAGAGAACATGGGGTAAAACCCTTATATAATATGACTCCTGTTAGTTTTAAAGTTTGGTATGATAAAATTAGATATCATGCCTGAAGATATTCTTTTAAAGGATCGAAAGATATTCTTGACCAGTCTTCTACTACAACATTTTCATCTGCAATTTTCTTTTCTAGTTCTTCTATACCTAACATTGCTCCCACTTCTATTTCTGAATCTCTGGGCTCTATTGTTGTTGAGTCTGTTTTTATTAGATATAGGATACCAAAATGTACTTCTCCTACTTGATTTGAATCGTCATTGATATATCCTAACACATTAACATCGAGAATTTTACCATCCATTTCTACTTCTTCTTCTAGCTCTCGTAACAAACTAAGATAAACTGGATTTCCTATATGCTGATCACTTCTTTCAACATGACCTCCGATACCCCATGACCATTTTCCATGTAACCTCTTTTCTCCGGCTTTTGTCGATCTTTGATAAGCGAAAACTTTGTTTGTTTCTGGATTAACTAATAATGCATATCCAATGGGTTGTTTGTGACTAGGATCTTCTTCTACATCCCCCCTTCTAAGAAATTTGAAATTGTTTAATATTAAAGTTTCATAATTTGAATCCTCTGAATGGGGTTTAAATCCTTCAAAACTACCATCACAAAAAAGAAGTTCTCTTTCGATTACTAATATTTCTTTGTCAAATTTGTCCATGTTTTTGATGAAATTTTAAGGGTATATAAATATATATAAACTGAAAAGGTTGTTTATATTTTTTAATTAAAAAAACATAGAAATACTTAAAAACCCTCAGCTTTTTCTCAACAGAATGCCAAATTGTAATTTAAAAGTTGTGGAATTGGTAAATTTATCTCCTACTTCAAAGGCTGTTAGGTTTGAATTGAATGGAGAAGCTTTTCCTTTTACTCCTGGACAATTTATTATGTTGCAGATTGATTTAGAAAAAACTGGGAAATTTACAGTTAGAGGAGATAAAAATAAAGTGCAGAAGAGAGCTTTTTCTATGAGTTCCAGTCCAACAGAAAATAAATTTATTGAAGTTACTGTTAAAACTGTTGAAGATGCATTTTTTTCAGATTATTTGGTTAATTATTTAGAAGAAGGGGAAGAAGTTGTTGTTAAAGGACCTTTTGGGCAATTTTATTTTAATGAAAATGATACTAAGAAAAATGTTGTTTTGATTGGTGCTGGTTCTGGAGTTAGTCCGCTTATGAGTATGTTGAGATTTATTGATAATAAGAATTTAGATATTAATGTTCACATATTATTCTCTAGTAAAACTGAGGAAGAGATTTTATGGAGAGAGGAAATTGAGAAATTAAGTGAGAAAGAAAAGTTTTCTCATACATTTACCTTGACAAGAGAAGAATGGGATGGAGAAACTGGAAGAATCAATAAAGAAATGATTGAGAAATTTTTAGAGAATAAAAATGAAACTGATTTTTTCTTATGTGGTTCTCCCTCATTTGTTAAAGATATTGAAAAAGCTTTAATTCTAGATTTAGAAATTGATAAAGAAAGAGTTAAGAAAGAGATGTACGATTAAAAGATTCGAATTCGTAATCCATGAAGGTTAATTCCCTATAATCTTTCAGGTCGTCAGGAGCTATTATCAAACTTGTAGAAGCCGGGGTGTCTTTTCCTAGCCTTTTTCTTAAAGCTCCAACTTGTGCTATCTTTTTCCTAAAATCTTTATCATGAGTTATTATTCCTACATGACCCTGTCTCTCCATAGCGGTATCGATAATTACATAATCTGCATATTCTCCATTGCGATCATCTGAGGGATATGAATTACCATTTTCTACCACTAGCCTTTCTGACCTAAATAATCTTAATAATTCTCCTAGATTGTTGAGTGCTTTCTTGTAATTTTCAACAAAATCTTCTCTGTAGAACATTACGCTTTGTGACCTTATTGTTGTTTGAGGATCCCCGTTTAAATTTCTCAGAATATTTCTATCTTTTCTTTCTAAATCGATAATTGCCTTTCCTCTTTTTGTGTAAATGTTTTCAGCTTCTTGATACACTCTCTCTGATATTAGGATATTTCCAAGAGAAATTAGTTCTTGTAGCGATAAAACTCCAAGATCTGAAACAAGCAAATTCTCATCTAAACAGCCTTGTAAATTTTGTAAATTTATTTTGGGATTACTACCTTCTACAAAAGCCTTGTATACTGCTTCTATGCTTTCGAAATCTATTCTGCTTCTGCCATTAACACGTGGAGACTTGTATTTTTCTATCCATTGTTTCCCATAGTTAAAGATGTTGGCTATTCTATTAACTAAAAATGAGGTGTCAAGAAAAACAAAATCATTCCATTCAACGAGCCCCTTTAGGCCCTCAGAAATTGCCTTTAATTCCTTAACCTCTTCTCCATTTAATATTTTCTCTAATTTGGCTTTAGACTCTGTCATAATTTGGGTCCCTATCACCTACAACATAACACTACTGCCACAACCGCATGTTCCTTTTACATTGGGATTTAGAATTTTAAAACCCGCTCCTTGCAATCCATCAACGTAATCAATAACCATTCCTTTTAATTTTTCTGTATCTTCTTTGCTGATTAAAATTTTAATACCCTTATCTTCAAAAACTAAATCACTCTCTTCTTTGTTTTCTTTGAATTTGAATTCGTAAGTCCACCCGCAGCTTCCTTTTACTAGACCTACTTTAAACATGTGAGAATTTTCTTTTCTGAATCCTTTGCATTTTTCTGCTGCGAAATCTGTAAATTTTATATCCTCTTGAGATTCTTCTTTTTCTTTTAAAACGGTATTTAATTCTTTAACTAAGCTAGTAACTTCTTTTTGAGACATTCCGTGTACTTTCATTCCTTGCTCTATAGTTTCAAAAGTTGATGCATTACAACCAACACAACTCAAACCAACATTTGTCATTATTTGAGCTAATTTCTGAGCTTTGCTAGGGAAGTTCTGAAATACATCATCAATTGTCATATCTTTTGAGATCAATAATTCTTCTTGCATTTTATAGGAATTTACTTTAATAAAGTATTTAAGGTTAACTATAGTAAATAAACTAATGGTTCAAGAAGATGTTGGCGTTAAGATTTTAGAAGTAAAATACGTGGCAGATTCTTTTGGTGGATATTAGAACCTTTTTTCATCCGCATCTATGTTATCAAAGAATGTGAAAGAATCCTCTTTTCCTAAACTTTTCTTTTGTTCTTCTAACCATTTTTTACTTTCCTCATCTTCTGGAACATCGTGTCTCATTTTGTTATTGAATTCTTCTTTTTCCTCTTGAGTTTTTTGGAATTCAGTTTCTATCCATTCTGCAATTTCCTTGTCATCTCCATTGAATTCTTTTACCATATCAGCAAAGACTTTTTCATCTGTACCTAGAAAATCAAATAACTTTTGATCCATTGGACAATTATAATGATATTCTCCTAGAGTTCCTTCGTTGCTTGCTATAGCTTTATCCGTAGTTCTTGGAAGCATTACCATTCCTGCGTTCATATCGTAAGGGCTTCTTGGAAAACTATTTGTTAGATCCATTTTATTTATTATAGGATACATAAATTTAAAAAGATTTTGCAAAATTCTAGATAGATGGATACTCAACAAGAGTCTTTGGAAATGCATGAAAGATTAAAGGGGAAATTAGAAGTTAAATCTAAAGTTCCTTTAGAGACTAAAAAAGATTTGAGTTTAGCTTATACCCCTGGGGTGGCTGAACCTTGTCGTTATATTTCTAAGAATAAAGAGGACGTGTATAAATATACAGCTAAGGGTAATACTGTTGCTGTTGTTTCTGATGGTAGTGCTGTTTTAGGTCTTGGTAACATTGGTGGAGAGGCATCATTACCTGTTATGGATGGTAAGGCTGTTTTGTTTAAAGGCTTTGCAAATATTGATGCTATTCCTATTTGTTTAGATGAGCAAAATGTTGAAAGAACTATTGATACGGTTAGAAATATTGCTCCTGCTTTTGGGGGAATAAATTTAGAAGATTTTAAAGCTCCTGAATGTTTTGAGATAGAAAAGAGATTACAAGATCTTGGCATACCGGTTATGCATGATGATCAACATGGGACTGCTGTTGTAACTTTAGCTGGACTGATTAATTCTTTGAAGTTGATTGATAAAAAAGCTGGAGATTGTAAAGTTGTTTTTAATGGAGCTGGTGCTGCCGGAATTGCAGTTGCTAAAATAATGTTGAAATATGGGTTTAAAGGAGAAAATATAGTTCTTTGTGATAGTAAAGGTATAATATTTAATGGAAGAGAAGGTTTGAATGAGCATAAGCAATCTATGGCTGAAATTACTAATTTAGAAAAATTACAAGGTAGTTTGGAAGAAGCTGTTAAGGGAAGAGATATTTTTATTGGAGTTTCCGTTAAAGATTCTTTGAGTAAGGAAATGGTTAAGACAATGAATGATAAATCTGTGATATTTGCTATGGCTAATCCTGATCCTGAAATATTGCCGGATGATGCTAAAGAAGCTGGAGCTTTTATTATTGCAACTGGGAGAAGTGATTTTCCAAATCAAGTGAATAATGTTTTAGCTTTTCCTGGTATATTTAGAGGTGCTTTAGATGTTAGGGCTGATAAGATAACAGATGAAATGAAAGTTGCTGCTGCTGAAGCTTTGGCTGGAGTAATTGAAAATCCTACAGTTGATGAAATTATCCCTTATGCTTTAGATAAGAGTGTAGTTCCTAAGATTGCTGATGCTGTTAAGAAAGCTTTTGAAGAACAAAAGTAGTTTTTATATAGAATTAATAATTCTCAATGTTTATGAAATACGATGATGAAGATGGGGCTTGCCCTGTTGATACAAGTGGAAGTTCTGATAAAGAAGATGAAGGACAATAGTTTTTATAACATTTCTTCCACTAAATAAGAATATATTTCTCCAAAAGTTGGATGTATGTGTTGCATTTCAGATAGGTCTTCTAAAGTTGCGTTGTAATATAATAAGGGAACTGCTTCGTGAATAATATCTGAAGCTAAATGTCCTATTATAGAAACTCCTAAGATTTTATTCGTCTTTTTTTCAACTATAAATTTAATGAAACCATCTTCTTCTCCATAACAAATGGCCTTTCCTAGATCTTCATAATTTAATTTTCCAATTTTAACTTTTAGATTTTTTTCCTTTGCTTCTTTTTCTGAAACTCCGATCCAGGCAACTTCTGGATGAGTGAAAACTGCCATTGGGAATTTATTATAATTTATTTTTTGTTTTTTTCCAAACATATTTTCAGCTGCTATTCTTCCATGTTCCACAGCTACGTTAACAACTTCTAATAAACCATTAGCATCTCCTGCTGCGTAGATATGAGACTCTGAAGTTTGTAAGTACTCATTCAAAGTTGGAACTCCTTTGTTGTCTGTCTTTAAACCAATTTTATCTAGATCTAATTTATCGACATTTGGAATTCTTCCAAAAGCTAGTAGAATTTCTTCAGCTTTGATTTTTACTTTCTTTTTTTTGTGATCAAAATCAACAACTTTTAAAGAATCGTCTTTTGAGAATTTTCTTATTGACGTGTCTGTGTAAATTTTTATTCCACTCTTTGTTAAAGATTCTTCTAGGGATTTTCCTAAGTCTTCATCGTTATTATTCAGTAATGTTTTGGATCTTTGGATAACTGTTGTTTCTACACCCATGTTATGGAAATAATAAGCCATTTCTAAAGAAACAGGACCTCCACCCAAACAAACAATAGATTTTGGAAGTGTTTTCATTTCTAAAGCTTCATCACTTGTTATGAATCCTATGTCAATTAAATCTTCTATTGGAGGCGTGAATCCTCTGCTTCCTGTTGATATTAAGAAATTTTTTCCCTTTATGATTTTTCCATTGACTTCAACTTCATCTTTTGAAACAAATTTGGCCTCTCCTGTAACCATGTCTATATCTTTTCTATTTTTCTTTAGAACTTGTAATCTATAATTTGCAAAACCTTGAATGATTTTATTTTTTCTATTTATTAGCTTAGGAATGTCAAAAGTTGTTTTTCCAGAAACATTAATTCCATATTTGTGTGCGTTTTTTATTTCTTCAGAAATTCTTGCGGAGTGAATTAAAGTTTTTGAAGGCATACATCCTTTAAGAATGCATAATCCACCGAAAGGACCCTTTTCTATGACACAAACTTTTTTGTTATGCTCTATGGCAGTCATCGCTGCACTATAACCTGCACTACCACCTCCGATCACAACAAGATCATACATAGTTGAATTTAGAATTAATTAATATAAAAACTTTTGTTTTAGTTTAGAAGGCTTTTCTTTGATAATAGACTTTCTGCTTGTAAAGCTTCTGTCAAGTTAATTATTGGAAATTCAGAATTTAAAGAATCGTCAAACCCAATTCTTGGACAAGCTGTGTTTATCCAACATTCGATGAATGGAAAGTTTTCAAATTGATCAAAACTTATATTATTGTCAATGAAATAATAGAATTTTTTGTTTGGATAAAGTTCTTTTAATTGTTTAGATGGTTGAAATTGTTGTTGTCCTGGTTTTGTTGTGATTAAAACTCCGATTGTATCTGCATGTAAGAATTTTAATAAATTTGATTTTGATTTTTTTAAGATTTTTCCAATATCATTTAAGCCTAAAATATAATGTTTGTTTGCTATTGGATCGAACCTTATTATTTCTTTGAATTCATTTTCTTCTTTTTGTGATAAAGCTAGAGCTCTTGGGTGGAATAATCCATCTCCTATGTATAAGAAAGCATCTGGTTTTGTTTCTAATTTTAAATTTTTGTAAGATAAATCGCATCCTAAGATTTGGTGTTTTGCATGAGTTCTTTCTGGTTGAGATGTTATTACTTTTATTCCTGAAGATTTTAATTGTTCTAAGATTTTTTTTAAATTTTGAGAGAATTGTATTGCTGCATATAACACTATAGTTTTGTATTTTTTACAATAGGTTAAAGTTTCTTCATTTAATTCAAATTCTTTGTTGTATTCTGCATTTATTAGTAAGTGATCCATTTTACCATCCTTTAGAGTTCTTTATGAAAACATTATGTCCAAATTGGACTGTTAAATCTATTTCTAATTGTTGTAAACCAAATGGAGTGTCGCAAGCTCCGAAACAAGAACCTAGCCAGATTAGGACGTTTGCTTGAGTTTCTTTTTCTATTTGATCTGCTATAGATTTTGCTTCTGGCTTTAAGCCATCGGCTAATTGTAATAAGATAGTTTTGTGATTTTTTTCTTTAATTCTACCTATAATTTTTTGAGTTTCTAAGTTGTAATTCATAGAAATATTTGCTCTAAAATAGGTTTTTAAGTGTTATTATTGGATTTTAGAAATATCTTGATTAATAATTACTGGATTAACTGCTTCTATCTCTGATTTATAATAAGGTATTTCTGGTATTGGATTGTAGAGAAATATTTTTTGATTTAGTACATGGGCAAACCCAATTTCCATTAAGGTGTTGCCTCCGATATAATTGGTTATTCCATTTTTATCTAGGTTTAATACTAAAATGGCATCTGCTCCTTGCATTGCATTCCAAAATTCCCTTATTGCATCCATATTGTTTTTCTGATCTATTTTTATTCTCTCTATCTCTTCATCATTTTTTCCAACAAATGGTTCGTGAAGGTCTGTAAGAAAAGCTTCATGGCCTTTTTCTTTAAGTTGATCACGAAGTTCCATCATCTTCTCTGTGAATTTCATGCTCCCGACAATGCCTATTTTCATTATAATTAGTATAATAAGAAGATTTTTAAAATTATTTAATTGAAATAAGTGTATGATTTCTGTTATTGGTGCAGGACCTGCTGGAAGTTTTTATGCTTCTAAAGAGAAAAATAAAGAAGTTCATATTTTTGAAGAGCATAAAGAAGTTGGGAATCCGATTGCATGTACTGGAATTTTGACAGATTCCATTAAGAGAGTTATGGATATTGATAAAGATTTAATAATTTCTAAGATTAATCAATTTAAGATTGTAGCTCCGAATGGGAAAACTACTTACATAGATTTGAAAAAAACTAATATGGTTTTGGATAGGGGTAAGTTTGATCAGTTTGTTTTTCAGAAAGCTGTGGATAATGGTGCTAAAGTTCATTTAGATGAAAAATTTTTAGGTTATAGGAAATTTAATGGAGGATATAAGATTAAAACCTCTAAAAAGGAATATGAAACTGACATGATTGTTGGTGCTGATGGTCCTAAAAGTAAAGTTGCGCAAGAAGCTGGAATTTTTAGGAATAGGCAATTTTTGAAAGGATGGCAAGCAAGATGTAAATTTCCTGAGTTAGAAGAAGGTGTAACTGAGATAAGATTGGAATTAGGAGAGTTTTCTTGGATTGTTCCTGAAGATGATAAAATTGCTAGAGTTGNCANTTAATTNTGNTAGNTGATGATGAGAAACTAAAAAAGGATTATAAGAAATTGTTAGGTGCTAGTGAGATTTTAGAAGATCAATCTGGTACAATACCCTTATATAACCACAAACAAAATTTAAGGAAAGAAAAAGAGAATATATTTTTGATTGGAGATGCTGCCACTCAAGTTAAAGCTACAACTTATGGTGGAATTATTTATGGTTTAATAGCTGGTAATTTTTTAGCTAGAGATAAAGAAAGTTATGTTAAGAATTTTAATAAGAAATTAGGAAAGGATTTATGGATTAGTTTGAAAATGAGAGAGATGATGAATTCCATGGATGAAAAACAGAGTAATGAGATGATTGAAATATTTCAGAAGAAAAATAATATTGATATTTTAGGAAAGCACGATAGAGATTTTCCAAGTAAATTTATTTTACAGTTATTAATGAAAGAGACTAAATTGTGGAAATTAGGTTTTGGAATTTTTAAGAATAAGATTTTTAGTTAATTACTTTATACCTGAATCAAACCCTATTAGTAGAGTTGCATCATCTTCTAAGGTTAAATTAAATTCTTTTACTAAGAAATCATGGACTTCTTTTGAAGGAGAGGATGAAACTACATTAGTTGCCTTTACTTCTGGGAAAGGGATTGGAGGAAAAGTTATTTCGCCATTTTCTTTTTTTACTATTTCCCTAACTGGATCTCTAAAATTAGAATCATGAGTTAAAACTAAAGTATATTTTCTATCTAAACAGGAAATAACCCCTTCATTAGAATCATTTTCTAGGTTTCTAATAATATCTTTAATTTCTTCTTTGAGTAAATTAACATTATCTAAGCCTTTAGTCTCTGATAAGGTTTTTATTATTTGACGTACCATTACTAAAATTCGGTATATTTTTAACTTTTAAGGTTTGTGGATGCATAATGTTAAAGAAACAAGCTTCAGAATTACTAAAAAAATCATTGGAAAAACAGAGATATAAGGTAGTTGGAGGGCATTCTGCTGTTAAAACCTGTGGTTGGACCGGGAGTATGATTAATGGAGAAGGGGGTTGTTATAAGCTAAAATTTTATGGTATCATGTCCAATCAATGTCTGCAAATGACTACTAGTTTGAGTTGTGCTAATAGATGTAAGATTTGTTGGAGAGATGATAAAGCTCCTGTTTCAAAAGAGTGGGAATGGGATGTTGATGATCCTGAATTTATTTTAGAAAATAGTTTAGAAGCTCATCAGAAACTATTAAGTGGATTTGGTGGAAGTCATAAATTAAATAAGGGTGCTTTTGAGAAATCTAAAGAAGTAAAACATGTTGCTTTGTCTCTAACTGGAGAACCTTTAATTTATCCTAGAATCAACGAATTAATTAAGAAATTCAATGAAAATGGGATTTCTACCTTTTTAGTTACTAATGCGCAATATCCTGAACAGATTAAAAATTTAGAACCTGTTACACAACTGTACATAAGTTTGGATGCTCCTATCAAAGACTTATTAGAAAATATTGATGTTCCTTTGTTTAGAGACTATTGGGAAAGATTGAATAAAAGTTTAGACTACTTAGCTGAGAAAAAACAAAGAACTTGCATTAGATTAACGATGATTAAGAATATTAATATGAAATATTTTGAGGACTATGCTAAACTGATTAAGAAAGGAGATGCAGATTTTATTGAAGTTAAAGCTTATATGCATGTAGGGGCTAGTAGAGAAAACTTGGAAAGGAGCAATATGCCATTGCATGAAGATATTAGAGAATTTTCAAAAAAATTATTAAAATATTTGGAAGGTTATGAAATAGTTTCTGAGCATGTTCCTAGTAGAGTTGTGATGTTTGCTAAGAAAAAGTTTAAAGTGAATAACAAATGGATGACTTGGATTGATTTTGAGAAATATGATGAATTAGTTAATTCTAAAGAAATTGTAACGGAAGGTTATATGAAAGAAATTCCATCTAAGATTTAAGCTAATTTTTCTAATTTTCTAACATGGAAATGAGCTAAGGGGTAAATTTTAGATAATTCTTTTCTCATTGAAGATTGTACCCTAAATCTGATTAAGTTTTCTAAGAATGCATCATAAGTTGTTTTCCTTAATTGTTCTGTTAGAGTTTCTAAAGCTTTTTTTCTTAATGCTGTTAGTACTGATTTTTGAGCTGAAGATCTTGTTAATATAAATGGTTTTATTTTTACGTTTACATTATCTTTTGTAGTTAATTTATAAGAATCATCAATTTTTTCTTTATCTTTATGAACCATTCTTCTTACAGAGGAAGGAACAACTTCATATTTTACTAAATCTGTTAGTGCTTTTTCATCCTTAACTTCTTTAATTTTAAAAGTTATTTTTGTATTTTGAGATTTTATATCTTGNGTTANATTCATTAANTTAACTGNNACNTNTTTNCCTATTAACAAAGAAGGTTCTGTAGCTGTTGTTTCACCAATTTCTGTATTATTGAAATATTTAGTTGCCACTATTGTAAACCATCTTTTTTTCTTTCTTTTCTGTAAATCTTTTTGTGCCATTATTTTTAGTTGGGTTTTGTAGGCGTTATAAAGCTTTCTGTTGGCGCTTTTATCGACTCTAAAGCTAAATTAATAAATTCCTGTTCTTTTTCTTGAGGCATTAAAGAACCTGCTGCAAACGAATGGCCTCCAGATTCATAACCCAGTTTTTGTGTTATTTTATTTAACTTTTCTCTTAAATTTATTAATGGTGCTTTATTTCCTGAAGCTCTAATAGAGATTTTTGTGTCTCCTTCTAGTGTGTGGGCTAAAGAAATTAAAATAGTATCTGGAGGATAAGCATTACTACGGCCTATAATCGAAGTTACATTTCCAATTACTGTGTCCCTTATGTTACCTTCTGCATTTATTATAGTTAATCCTGGAATCTCTTTTACAGATGATGAATTTTTATTTTGATAGAACCAATTTAGAGAATTGATTAATTCTGTTTTATAATTTGTTAGTAGATCAATTGCTAATTCAAAGCTTTTTTCATCATTTAGACAAGTTCCTATGCCTAATGAAGGTTTGTTTAATCTTCCACAAGAATTTAGTAAAGTTGAAAATTCCTTTAAATCCTTTATTGGGGAAGATTCGTCTTGGTCTTTTAGTAAATAGATATTTCCTAAGATATCTTTAGGATCATCTTCAGAGCCCATTCGTTTAATAATTATTGAGGATGTTAGTTTTTTTAATTCTTCTTCTGATAAGTGGATTAGTTTTCTATTTTTCTCTATTCCAATTTCTTCTAAAAATCCTATAGAGGAATTTTCAGATCCTGTTATGCCTGGTAAATATGGATCTGTGGAAAATTGTAAGACTTGGTAGAGGGGTTTTGTTTGGGAATCAAACATTCTTAATCCAGTTTTTATTTCTATTTTATTGAGATCTAATGAATCTTTTAGAATTTCTTTATTTAATCCTTGGAATCCTTCTTTTGCTTCTTGCTTATCTCCAATTGCGCCCATTAAAGCTAAGTAAGCTAAGTCTTTATTTTGATGATCTAGAGCTTTTGAGAATAAGTATGTTACTCCTGCTCCAGAGACTTCTTTGCTTCCATCTAGATTATGTAAATAAGGGTTTAGGTGATAGAAGTTATTTTCGTGTTCGTGAATTAAATGGTGATCTAAGATGAATATTTTCCTATTTTTTAACACTTCATCTATATCTTTTAAATTTTCAGAACCCAAATCTAGAAATATATAATTTTCATAACTTTCGTTTTTTAATTCATTTAAGAATTGTTTAGTCATCTGTCTTACAATTGATAATGAGAAAGTTTTGTTTAATTTTGTTAAGGTTTTTACCATTATTGCTGCGGCAGTTAAACCATCAGTATCGAGATGAGAAATTACATGGATAGGGGTTTTTATCTCAGAGAATTTAACAGTCGCCTCTTTTATGGACTCTAAGAAACTCATTTTACTCTATCAGCAATTTAGCATTTGTTTTTGAGAAACGCCAGTTTTCTGGTAGAATCCCCCTTTTTTTATAATATTTAGAAAGTCTTTTTATTTTAGATTCTGTTAGAGTTAATCCTCTAATACTTGGTTGATCATGTTTGTTTGTTTCTGTATGTTCCATTATTTTAATTAATTTTTTTATTAAAGCTACAACATCTTCTGGAAGATTTGGGTAAATTTTCTTTTCCTTTAGTATTGTTGTAATAGATTTCTTTGAAATTAATTTAACATCTGGAATTCCATATGCATCTCTTAAAGCTATTCCTATTTCTGAAGAAGTTTTTCCTTGCTTTGCTAATTTTTCTATAAGTAAAGATACTTCTTTCTCTGTGTACCTTTCCCAGATAGCCTTATTTGACTTTAAAGGTTTGGTGCTTTTCGCTTTTCCTTTTTTCCTACTATGCATACGTGCCATTGAATCTTTTTGAGAAAAAGCTTCATTAAAAAACTTTTTCTTTGGATAAGACTAAGTTAGAATATCTTAGTATAAGAAAGCCTGCACTGTCTTATCTATAAAATTTAACAAAAAATTGGTTTATAAACTATTCGGTTATTTTTAAGATTTGGTCGTTTGGTCTTACTTTATCCTTTACTTTTATTCCAACCGAAGAACCTTTTTGAGCTTCTTGCACAGCATCATGTTCTACTTGCATGGATTCTATAGTTTGAGTAAAGTCTGTTGTAGCCCCCTTTACCTTTATTTTATCTCCAATCTTTAAAGAACCATCTGTTAATTCTATAGCTGCCACACTTACCTTTGCATAAAAAGCCATTACACTTCCAACTTTTTCTTCTGACATTTTTAACCCCATTTTTGGTAAGTAAAGAAAATATTTAAACGTTTTGATTAGCTAAACCGCCCCAGATCCATTTTTTATCTTTAATTAAATGTTTACAGACTATTGAAGTATCTGCATATATTGGTATTTTTAAATTACTTAGATCTTGGCAAAAAAATGAGTCATCGAAAATAAATCTTCCTTTCTCTGGAAAATCATTGTTTTTAGAATAATTAAATTTTATTTTTTTTAAAACAGATTTATGTACGAATAAACATCCTGACCCACATAACCCTACTTGGATTAATCTTGGAGGGACTAGTTCTGTATCTTCTATTTGTCTCAGATTTCCTTTTTTATTTGTTAAAGCCCAAATTGTCGGGAATAGTTTTCCGAACCTTGTCCCTTCATTTGAACCAACTTCTTTTGGAGTGAATTGTTTGTAATTAAAATAAATGCCAGTTAGAACCCTTCTTTTATGTTTTAATAATCTTTCAATAATGTCTTTTGGTGGGATTACATCTTGATCTAGATTTAAGAAATAATCATAATTTTCTTTTAGAACTTTTTCTCTTAGAAAATTCCTTCCATAAACCATTCTGTCTCTTGGTTCATCAAAATATCTTCCCTTAATTGCTGGAACGTTTAAAGATTTTAACTTATTTAAAAAATCATTACCTTTTGAATTGTCTATTAGTAAGATGTCGTAGTTTTCATATGTTAAAGATTTTAATGCTTCGACATATTTTTCAATACAATAATCATACATTTCATTTACTGGGGCTCCTACTAAGATTTTCATTTTTCTATTTTGCTCCATGGGACTGTTCTGTTAAAAATTAAGTGCTTACATTTGATTGATGTATCTGCGAAAGCTTTTATATTTTTTTTATGACAATCAATAAAAAACCAACGATCGTCAAAAGAATTTTTTTCATATCTAAATTCTATTTCTTTTAGGACATCTTTATGAATTAATAAACATCCTAATCCTGCTGAAATTATTTCTTGGAGACCTTGTTTTTGCCACAATTCATTTTCATTTAGAGGACGCATAGATAGAGTTTTTGGGTCTGATAACTTATAGACTAAAGGAATTAGTTCTCTGGAATTATTTTCTAATACATTATGAGCGAAGTAAACTGCAGTTATTAACTTTTTATTATGTTTTAGTAATTTCTCTAAAATATCTTTAGGCGGGAGGACATCTTGTTCTAAACTAAAAAAATAATCATAATCTTCATCTAATGCTTTTTTTCTTAGAAGATTTCTTGAAGCTACTATTCTGTCTCTAGCTGAATCGAAATAAGGTCCTTTTGCTACAGGTATTTTTAAATCTCTTATTTTGTAAAGATATTCATGGTCTCTGGAATTGTCTATTAGAAGAATGTCACAACTAGAATAAGTTAAAGATTTAATTGCTTCTACATATTGCTTTAATGCGTACTCTTTGTGGAATGAAGTTGGACAACCAACTAAAATTTTTGGTGGCATTTTAATTTTCAATTACTTCTAAAACATCATAGATTAAACGATCTGAAGCTCTAATAATCTCCCACTCATCTGTGCCTTGAACTATTATGCATCCATTTTTCTCTAGATAAACTTCAGTTGTATCTCCTAGTTGTAGTTTGATTACATTTGTGTTAGTGGTTACATCCTTACAATTTGCTATTAAATTTCCTGAAGGTGTTGTTGAGTTTGTGGGTTCTCTTGTGACTGCTCCAGTAACTTTTTTGTCATAAATTCCTAATCTCCTTCCAAAAACATTTGCCATTTCGGTAGCTCCTAAAACTGGAATTGAATTAAAGTTGGGATCTAAAGTAAAAATTATTCCTTCTTTTAATAAAATGAAGTTTCTAATTCTTGAATCTATTGGGATATCTGTAACATTTTTAGGGTCATTTCTTAATTGTAGATGGTAGGGTTGTTCTCCTACAAATGCAACTATTGTGTATCCGACTGTGGGACTTTTGAAAACCCTGAAATCGTTATAAACATATTCATCTGGGCTATCTTTGTCTTTAGTTACTATGAAAAAAGTCGCCACGCTTGCAGTGACTAATAATGCTAGGAGAAAGATTGTTACTTGCTTTTCAGTTTTCATTAACTTATTTTTTTGTAAGATAAGTTTTTAAGGTTTTTGTGATTTTATAAGCTATATGTTAGAGTTAAGAAGACAAGCGTTTCATATCTTGTTGGGAGTTGGCTTAGTGGTTTTGCTAAATTTCAATATTATAGACTTAACAGATTTATTTGTTGTGTTTATTTTTGGAGTTATTATTTCAATTTTTTCTAGTCGGTATAAAATTCCAGTTATCGAGTGGTTTTTAGAAAATTTTGATAGAAAAAATTCTAAAATAAGAGGACAAGGAGTTTTAACTTGCTTTTTTGGTGCTATGGTTGTTTTATTATTTTTTGAGAAGAATATTGCTTTGGCTAGTATTTTAATTTTGACTTTAGGAGATAGTTTTTGTCATTTGGGGAAATTAGGAAAGTTGAAATATCCTTTTAGTGATAAAAGATTTGTTGAAGGGTTAATTATTGGAATTATTGTTGCTACTTTGGGAGCTTTGATTTTTGTTTCTTTTTTACAAGCGTTTTTTGGTTCATTAATTGCTATGTTTGTGGAGAGTTTGGATTTGAAAATTTATAATGTGGAAATTGATGATAATATTTTAATTCCTTTGATTGCGGGAATTGTTATGAGCTTAATTTGAGTATTAATGCATCGAATATTAAAGGTACTTGAAATCTATTTCCTTGGACTAGTAGGCAATTGTTATTGTAGGTTACTGATGATTGATTTGATAAAGCGACTTGTATTACTTTTGTTGCAGGTAAAGCATTTGAACAATCAATTAATGGAGCGTTTTCACAACCTTTTACATCTGCAGAACATGCTGGCAAATAACTTTTTAGCCTTGGTCTGATATTTGCCTCAAAATAAGCTGCTGAATTTTGTAGATTATCTTCTGGATTAGATGTAACATAAACTTTATTTGCTGAATTAAGTTCAACTAAAGAGATTTCTGGAACTTGGATAGTTGAAACTGTCCTTGGGTCTGAAGATAACAATATTTGATTTTCATTATCATCGAAACCCATCCATCCCTGGTGTGTTTCAACAAAAACATAATTTTGAAATTCTATCCTTTCTGCTCCTCCTGTTGAATGTGGAGAGAATGTAAATACAAATCCTAATACACTTGAGATCATAATAACTGCTATAAAAATTGCCATGAATGTTTTTGTGTTTAATTTCATTTTGAATAAAGGATAGCCCCGCCAAGATTTGAACTTGGGTCTCCTGGTTTTTACAACTCTCAGGCTCCAAAGGCCTGCATCCTTGGCCACTAGATTCCGCAAAATAAAAGTTATTTTTCTACGGGGCTATGGGCTATCTAAGATTAGGAGTTAAAATATCAATATTTAAATTTAATGCTTTCAATTCAAAGTTGGGGTTTAATTTATTCTTTAGATAACAACCTTTACAGGAGAAAAATGCATATATAAGCTTAATTTGGAAGTTTTAGTATGGATGAGTTTAAAGAAGCTAATATAAGAAAATATTTATCTGAGAAATTAAATGGAAGAGTAATTAATGTTAAGATTGAAAAATTAGGCTCTGGGGTTGTTGGAACTGGTTATGGTGTTTCTTTTAAGTTAAATAATAAACTTCATAAAAAAATTCTTAAAACATTATTTACTGAGAATTTAAGTTTGGATCATCATTCTGATAGAGCTAGGTCTTTGATATTGGCTAATGAAAATTATAATTCAATGGAGAAGCATGTTAAATCTATTGATGTTGTTGGTGTGAATAATAAAAAAGAATTAATTTCTATTGGAGATGCTAAAGAATTTTTTATTTTAATGGAAGAAGCTGAAGGTGAAGATTTTTTTAAAGATTTAGAGAATTTAAAAGAAGAATTAGATGATAAAACTAAAGCGAAAGTTGTGAAGTTAGCTGAGTTTTTAGTTAAATTACATGGGAATAAAAAAGATTCTGATTCTTTGTATAAACGAAAAATAAGGGATACTGTTGGTAGCGAGTGTTTGATGGGGGTGTTTGATGTTTATCCTGAAGAGGTGAATTGGACATCTATGGGAGAGATTGGTGAAATTGTAAAAAGGAGTGTTGATTATTGGATTAAAACGAGGAATATGAAACATAGACTTTGTGAGATTCATGGAGACTATCATCCTGGGAATTTGTGGTTTAAAGAAGATGGTGATTTTACACTTCTAGATAGGGCTAGAGGTACTTGGGGAGAAGCGGCTGATGATTTAACTGCATTTTTGATAAATCCAATTTTTTATTCTTTAGCTAAAAAAGGGAGATTTGATGGAGCACATAAAGAAATTTTTGATTTGTTTTGGAATACTTATTTTGAAAAAACTGGAGATAGAGAAATGAGAACTGTAATAGCTCCTTATTTCGCTTTTAGAGTTGCTGTAGTTTGTACTCCTAGGTTCTATAATGATGAGTTTTTTGGAGATGCTGGGAATGCAAGAATGGTTAGAAGTAAATTGTTTAAGTTTGCTTTGAATGTTTTGAAAGATTCTGAATTTAATCCTGGAAAAATTAATAACTACTTAGATTAGAATCTGTCATTCTTTGAATTCTTTCTTTATGTTTTTCTATATCTTCTTCGTATTCTCTCCTGATTAGAGGAAGTCTTATGTAAGTCTCTGTTTCTATTGCATGTTCTAATAAAGAAGTTTTTACTTTAGGTAGCCTTTCTGGCTGCTCGACTTTATTTAATAAATCATTATACATCCATCTTGCTAGTCCCATGTAATGCCTAAAGAAACATCCTGCATCTACTTCGTTCATAACTACATTTTCCATTGGGACTCTGAAAGGATCTAAGATGGCATCATGAGTTGCTATTGAATGTACAATCCTATAAGTTGTGGACGGATCTACTTCCGCTTCCTTTAAAGCTGTAGTTGCTAAACCTTGAGATTCTCTGATGTGATGTTTTGGATCTACGCTATACCCTAGATCATGCAAAACTCCTGAGATTTCACAAATATCTGGATCTGCATCCAATTTGGGGGCCATTCTTCTGGATTCCCATGCTACGTGAGATTCATGACCTATAAAATATAAATGACTCTGAGAATTTTCTCTTGCAAAATCCCATAACTGTTTTTTTTGTTCTTGAGAGAGCATGTTTAATTCCTATTTTTGTATCTCCCTCTTTTTTCTACTTTTTCTAATCTTTTGATTACGTCTTTATTTTTGTAATTGTCTAGAATGGTTTTATAAAAGTTTTCAAAATTTTTATGATGTTTAGATTCTAAAGCTTGTTTAAGTAAATGTAGATCTACAGCTTTATCTTCTACTTTTCTAGAAAACAAACCTAAACCAAAATCGATGAAATAAATTTTATCATCTTTTAAAATTAAATTTGAAGTTGTTAGATCTCCATGGACTAAATCTTGTTCATGTAATTTTGAAATTTCTTCTCCTAATAATTTACAAATTTCTAAAGATTTTTTTAAAGATAAATTATCTAGAATATCTTTTAATAAGTCTCCTTCTAAAAATTCNATTTCTATTTTAGTTTCTTCTACGTTAAATACTTTGGGGGCGTTGATATTAGCTGCTTGTAATAGTTTTGCTTCTCTTTTTGTTCTGAATTTTCTTATTCTTTTGTCTAGGATTTCTAATCTATAAGATTTTGAGATTCTATCTTTAATTAATTTATTTCCGTTTTGGAATAATTTGGCTTCTGCGCCTTGTTGTATTAGTTTCATGCTTAAATTGAGTATAAAAAGACTTATAAAATTATTTTTTAAGATAAAATGTATGAGAAAGTTAAAAATTGGCTATTTGTTAAGTTATTTCCACCCATTTAAAGATGGAACTGAAAATAATTGTTTATATTTAGCTACTCAGATGGTTAAATTAGGGCATGAAGTTCATGTATTTACTTCTGATAGAAGGGATGGTAAAATCATAAAAGAAAAATATGAAAATTATAATGGGATTCACATTCATAGAAGTCCAACTTGGGCGAGATATCAATATTATTTAGAATTGAATCCGGGGATTATTCCTTTAGTATTGAAACATAAGGATTTGGATGTTTTACATATCCATAGCTTTGGATTTATGATGTATGATATGATTCTTATGTTGAAAAAACTATTAGGACATAGAACTGTTGTGATTGATACGCCTCATGGTCCATTTATGTCTTTGGATAGTTACCCTATGTGGCAAAAAGCAATGAAGAATGTTTTCACTAAAATTGAGAAGCCAATTAACAATTTGTATGATGGTGTGATTCAAGTTAATACCACACAATACCCTTGGATTATGAAATCTGGAGTTAAAAGAAGAAATATCCATTTTGTTCCAGATGGAATTCCAGAAGATAGATTTAGAGAGATTGATAATAAAGATTTTATAAAAAAACATGGCCTCGAAGGGAAATTTGTAATTTGTAATCTTGGTAGGGTTTTGGAGTATAAGGGACAAGACAAGGTTATTCAAGCGCTTCCTGAAATTGTTAAGAAACATCCTAATGTTGTTTTTTTACAAATGGGGAAAGATCATGGATGGACCGAACATTGTTTAGAACTAGCTAAAAAATTGGATGTTGAGAATCATGTTAAGTTCTTAGGAATGGTTGATGAAGATGATAAGTTGAGAGGATTGGATGTTGCTGATATTTTTGTTTTACCAAGTGAATGGGAAGCTTTTGGAATTGTGACTTTAGAAGCTATGGCTAGAAGGACTGCAGCAGTTGCTAGTGATTGTGAAGGGAGTTTATTTTTAGTTAGGCCAGAAAATGGAATCTTGCATCCTTGGGAAGATGTTGATGCTTTGAGAGATGCTTTATTGAAGTTAATTGAGGATGATGATTTAAGAAATACGATGGCTGAGACTAATTACAAAAAAGCCGTTAGACTAACTAACGAAAATATTGCGAAAGAATATTTAGAACCATTATATTATAAACTTTGGTCTAGAAAACAACCTATTACTGTATAACATATATCTTTATAATTGTATTTTTTGGGTTAAAAATTATGGAAATTGCTGCTTTTATAGATAGAGATGGAGTAATTAATGAGTTGCTTTCTTATGAATTTGGAGATGATAAAGTAACTTATATTACAAAAAAAGAAGAGATTAAAATAATCGATAGAGTTGATAAAGCTATAAAATTATTAAATGAAAATAAGATAAAAGTTATTGTTGTTTCTAACCAACCACAGGTTGCAAGAGGATTGGTCACTGTTGAAGAAGTTGATGAAATAAACAAACATATTAACAATCTTTTAGGAGATGCTAATGTTGATTCTTTTTATTTCTGTCCACATAGACCAACTAAGGGAGTGAATGAGTATGGGATTGAGTGTGAATGTAGAAAGCCGAAACCAGGATTAATTTTGAAAGCTGCAAAAGAACACAATGTTGATTTGAAAAATAGTTTTATGATAGGTGATAGGATTTCGGATATTAAATCTGGAAATTTAGCTGGGTGTAAGACGATATTAGTTGAAACTGGGTATGGTGGGAAAGAGGGTTTTCAAGATGCTGTTCCGAATTATAAAGCAAAAGATTTGTATGGTGCTGTTGAAGAAATTTTGAAAAGGAAAATTAAACTATTCATAAATGCTGGCGGAAAAGGTGAGAGATTACATCCTTTAACTAAAGACATTCCTAAACCTATGGTTCCTGTAAATGGAAAACCAGTTTTGCACCACTATGTTGATTGGGCTAAAGAAAATGATATTAAAGAAATTGTAATGATGAATGGTTATAAAGCTGAGAAAATTGTTGATTATTTTGAAGACGCGATGAAATTAGGAACCAATGTTGATTTTGGTCATGATTATCATATGGACATTGATGAAAGATACAGAATCAAAGTACGCAACCCAATAACTACTGGCTGGGCTAGATTGGCCGAAATCACTCAAGGGGGCTTTGGACAATCAGAGCTTGGTGTTGTTATTGCTCCAACTGGCGCCGGTAAATCTATGGCACTTGTACATATTGGCGCCACTGCTCTCAAAGAGAAAAAAACAGTAATATATTATACACTGGAACTGGCAGAAACAGTAGTTGGGCAGCGTTTTGATTC
>NZBI01000018.1 GCA_002687825.1 Nanobdellota archaeon | reverse complement strand
GCATAGAAAGAAGAATGCTCGATTTTTTTAAATCCAAAAATTTAAAAGAAGGAAAAGACTTTTTATTTGATAAGCAAGATACATCAGGCAAAACCCTTTATAGACCAGACTTTCAATTTCCAAAACAAAAAATAATAATAGAGTTAGATGGATATTACAAACATTTTACTAAAGAAGGATATCAAAAAGATAAAGTAAGAGAATATTATTTGAAAAAAGCCGGATGGGACATTCATAGGTTTGATTTCTATGACATAAATAGAAATTATAAGTTCGATAATGTAAAGAAAAAGGTAATGAAAATTTTAAATACAAAATGTTAACTCTGGGAATTGATGAAGCCGCGAAAGGACCTTGTATTGGAAATATGTACATAGTGGGAACCTTATTCAACGAAAAAGATTTAGATAAACTAAAAGAAATGGGGGTAAAAGATTCTAAATTATTAACTCACAAAGATAGAATAGAATTAGGTAAAAAAATAAAAAAAATAGCTGAGAAAATTCTAGTAATAGAAGCGACACCAAAAGAGATAGATGAAGCTATAGATGGGGATAATAATTTAAACTTAAACTGGTTTGAAGCACATCATATTGCAGATATAATCAACAAATTAAAACCAGATAGAGCAGTTATAGATTGTCCTTCAACCAATTTAGAAGTTTTTAAAAACTACGTTAAAAATTTATTAGAAAATAAAAATGTAGAACTAATAGTAAAGCATAAAGCGGATAGGGACTTCATAGAATGTGCCAGCTCTTCAATAATAGCAAAGAATAAACGTGAGGAGAATGTTTTACAAATAGAAAAAAAAGTTAAAGAATCTATAGGAAGTGGTTATCCATCAAACCCAGTATGTCAAGAATTCTTAAAAAATAATTACAATAAATATCCAGATATCTTTAGAAAATCCTGGAAAACCTACAAAAAAGTAGCAGGACAAAAAAATCTAACTGATTTTTAATAAATCCTATCCCTCTTAGCCTTTGCTGCACTTTTTGCTCTAAGTAAGAGATGTTCTCTTGATTTTTCCCCCATATACTCACAATAATCTCTCCAAAATTCCCTTTCAGCCTCAGGTGTTTCAAAAGCATCTTCCCCCTTAATTCCCAAAGAAGCTTCTAAATCTATTTCATCACCCATATATTCAATAAATTTAAACTATTATTTAAACATTTTTAAAGAAAAATTTATATAAAAAGCTCCCCCACACATATTCATGATCGACAGTATAAAAAAAGGAGCGAAAGTAGGAGGAATAGTTGGTCTTGCTCTTGGAACAATTGGAATTTCTATAGAAGCATTAACATCGGACCCAGAAGTTGTTAAAAGTTTAGAGTACGCTTTAATAGCCACAAAAGATATTTTAACACTTACTGTGGGAGGAGCCGCAATTGGAGCCATAATCAATTCTCAAATCTATAATAGAAGAAGAATGAGAAGATATTTGAATCCCGACCAAAAAATGCATGATTATTAAAATCAAATTTACCGACTTTTAAAGAAAAATTTATAAACATCTTTAATTAAATTTTATTAGAGATGACAGTAATTAAGCGAATTAAAGCGACTGGTTTCAAATCCTTTGCAAAGCCTACAGAATTACATTTCGGAAATGATTTCTCAGGAGTTATAGGTCCAAATGGTTCAGGAAAGAGCAATGTAGTAGACTCTTTATGTTTTGTTTTAGGTAGATTATCCGCTAAATCATTAAGAGCAAATAAAGCAGCTAATCTAATCTACAACGGAGGAAAAACTGGAAACGCAGCAAAATCAGCAGAAGTCTCTATAGTTTTTGATAATAAAAATAATGATTTCCCAGTAAAAGCAGAAGAAATTGAAATTAAAAGAATCTTAAACCAAAAAGGTAATTCAACCTACAAAATTAATAACGAAACAAGAACAAGGCAACAAGTTTTAGAAGTGTTAGGAAGTGCAAAAATAAATCCAGATGGACACAATATTGTTCTACAAGGGGATATTACCCATATGGCTGACATGCCATCAGAAGAAAGAAGAAAAGTAGTTGAAGATATTTCAGGAATTTCAGTTTTCGAAGATAAAAAAGACAAAGCTATGAAAGAACTAGAAAAGGTAGATTCAAGATTATCAGAAACTGAAATTATAATGACCGAAAGAGAAACTTATCTAAAAGAATTAAAAAAAGACAGAGACCAAGCTTTAAAATATAAAGATTTAGAAAAAAACACAAATAGAAACAAAGCAACTTACTATTCTACACAAATAAGACAAAAAGAAGACAAAGTAAGAGATTTAGAATCTAGATCAATTAAAAATCAAAAAGATATCGATAGAATTAATTCTAATATAGATTCTTTCAGAAAAGAAATAGAAGAAAAAACTAACACCCTAAACCAATTAACAGAAAGAATCGAATCTAAAGGCCCAGGAGAATCTTTAACAACAGAAATTGAAAACTTAAAAGAAACTTTACTAAGACAATCCACAAGAATAGATTCTATAAAAAATGAAATAAATAGGATAAACCAAAGAAAACAACAATTAAAGACTAATGTAACAGACTCAGACAAAAGATCATCTTCTTTCATACAAGAATCTCAAGATTTAAAAAATAAATTACAGAATATAGCAAAAGAAAAAGAAGTTAATCTAAAAAACTTAGAAAAATTCAAATCTTCAAATAACTTAGGAAATATAGAAAAAGAATTATCAACTTTAGATTCTCAAATTGATAATATCAAAAATATTTTAACAGAAGCAGAAGAAACGAACAGATTAAACTTAAGAGAAAAAGATCAATTATCATTTAAATTAAAAAACTTAGACGATTCAATAAACAAAGCTGGAAATAAAGAACAAATAGAAAAACTTCAAAACTTAAAATCCCAATTCTCAACAACTTCAGATCTATTAAATAAAGAACTAGACGAAAGTTCATCTCTAACAGCCCAATTATCTAACGCAAGAAATTCATTATACAAACATCAAGAAGACGAAGCTAGATTTAAAGCAAGAGAAGTATCAATAAAAGAATCTTCAGGATCTTCATTAGCATTAAAAAAAATTAAAGAATTAAACTTAAAAGGAATTCATGGAATTGTCTCAGAATTAGGCGAAGCGGATAAAAAATATTCTATGGCTCTAGAAATCGCAGCAGGGGCAAGAATAAATTCTGTTGTAGTAGAAACAGATGAAGTAGCATCAAAATGTATAAAATATTTAAAAGATAATAAATTAGGTGTAGCTACTTTCTTACCTTTAAACAAAATTAAGTCAAGACCTCCAGTTAATATTTCTCAAGGACACGGTCTAGCAACTAATTTAGTTAAATTTGATTCTAAATACAAAGACGTTTTCAATTACGTTTTCGGTAATACTCTAATTGTAGATAATATTAATTCAGCCAGAAAAATAGGAATTGGGAAAATTAGAATGGCTACTTTAGAAGGAGATCTAGTAGAAAGTAGTGGAGCAATGATAGGAGGATATAGATCTAGAAAATTCGGTTCATTCAAAGAAACAGGATTCCAAGATAAGCTAGAAAATTTAGATTTAGAAATTTCAAGATTAAGATCAGTAATACAAACCCTAGATAAAAGAAAATTAGAAAACGAATCTAAAATTGATTCTTTAAGAGAAACAAAAGCTAACTCAGAAGCTTCTATAATAAAAATAGAACAATCTCTACCAAATATTGATATTAAATCTTTAACAAAAGAAAGGCAATTAATAATAAAAGAATTAGATAAAATAAATAAAATATTAACATCAACAACAACAACAATCTCAACTAATAATGAACAATTACAAAAATTATCTCCTTTAAGAACAGATTTATCTAAAAAAATTGCTTCTAAACAATCTCCAGAGTTAATGAAAAAATTAGAAGACTTAGAAAGAGCTAAAGATGAAATAACAGAAAGAGAAATACAATATACAACAAGAATTTCTAACATAGAAGCTCAAATGAAAGACATGCTAGCTCCAGAAAAAGAAAATATCTTAAGAATTATGAAAGAACATGACAAAGAAGTTGAAAACTTTAATTCAGAAGTACAAGAACTAACAAAATCTATGGTTGATAATAAAAGAACATTAAAAGAAAGACAAGCAAAAGAAAAAAAATTATACTCAGGATTTAAACAATTATTCGCTAAAAGAAATAAATTAAATGAAGAAATACAAAAAAAAGAATTAAGAATAAATAACGAAGAAAACAAAACTCAACTATTCCAAGATAGAATTAATAATTATTCTAACGAAAAAGCCAAAGTAATCTCAGAAACAGCTGGATTAAAACAAGAATTCGAACCTTACAAAAACGTCCAATTAAGAAAAGGAATTACTTACGAACAACTAAAAGATGAAATCTACAAATTTGAAAGACTAATGAGAGACATGGGCAATGTTAATTTAAGATCTTTAGAAATTTATAATGAAGTACATAAAGAATATGAACAAATATTAAATAAAGTCTCTAAATTAAAATCTGAAAAAGAAGATGTTATTTTCATGATCCAAGAAGTAGAATCCAAAAAATCTTCAGTATTCTTAAAAACCTTTAATGAAATATCAAGAAACTTTGAAAATATTTTTTCCAAACTAACAACAAAAGGTACAGCACATTTAGTTCTAGAAGACCAAGAAAATCCATTAGAAGGAGGAGTTCAAATTCTAGTTAAGATCACAACAAACAAATATTTAGATATTAAGTCTTTAAGTGGCGGAGAAAAAACAATGACAGCTTTAGCTTTAATATTCGCTATACAAGAACATGATCCAGCTTCATTCTATGTTTTCGATGAGGTAGATGCAGCTTTAGATAAAAGAAATTCTGAAAAACTAGCTAATTTAGTAAAACAATACTCAGACAAAGCTCAATACATTGTAATAACCCATAATGATTCTGTTATCCACACAGCTTCTAATTTATACGGCGTATCTATGAGAGAAAATGGTATTAGTAATGTAGTTAGTTTAAAAGTTTGATACTACTAAACAGTAACATTTATAAACCGATTTTTCCTAATATATTTAAAATGAATTTAAAAAGTATTGTACTACCATTAGCAACTGTAGGATTATTATCTAGTTGTGCCCCTAGGGTTCCACAAATAGAAGAATACAAAAGTCCCATTCAAACTTTCTTAAATACTATCGTGAGAAATGCGCATCACAGCGTAAAATTCTCAGATTTTATAACATTTGAGGATTCAACAGCTACATATTTCAATAATCTAACAACAGATCTTCCTGAATACCGCTTCGCCATGGAATCAAAACTTGCTGAAAGTAATGAAGGTCAATTTGTGAAATGGAAGGAAAAAGTTGATGGAGAAACATTTTATCTTGATAAATTTTTAGAAAAACCTTGGGAAACTCCAGTAAGTGTAAAATACAATCTAGGCGGAGTAAATAAAGAACAGTTAGAGACTAGTTATACTGATGAAGATGGAACTGATACAATAATCTTTGAAGTATACATAGGAAATGGTGAGTATAGAGTTGACGGAATACCAGAAGCTTTTTTAGAAGTTGAGGAACATTTAGAACATTTGGGTGATGGTTTTTTCATGGGTATTAGTACTCCTAAATTGTATGACTTTGAAGAATGCGATCTAGAAAAGCAACAAGAGGTATTAAGAAGTTATAATACAATTCTAAAATCTCTTGGAAGTAACAACCGTATGTAGGTTCTTTAAAAGTTTAAATTTGCATTATACCTTCTAGTTCTTTTTTCTCTTCAGGCTTCATTTCATTGCGATAACTTTCAACAGCTTCCATTAATTGAGATTTACTTAAATTAAAAATAGGAGGAGCTCCAGCACCAAAATAGGATTTTCCAGTGGCCCTTCTCCACACATCATTAGCTTCTTTTTGACCAATACCAGGTAAACCGTCTTTGTCAGCTAACTGAAAAACTAAGTTGTACAACCCCATAGTTTTTTGATATTCAGCTAAATTATTTCTTATAGATCTACTATGTATTTCATCCTTCCAATTTAATGGGTTAGGTTCACTAAGAACTAAAGCACCAATTCCGTAAGCCGCAGCTATAAAAATTGGTAAAGATCTCCAAGTTTCCACTAGTCTATTTCTAATATTCATTAAGAAAATTATTTAGGAAGAACTAATCCTCCCATGTAAGTTTGATGAAAAACAGCTTCTTGTCCTATCTCAGGACTTTCTCCATCAGGAGTAAACCATATACTCTCAAAACCCCTAAAGTCAGTTATATCATTAACATCAACAATATCATTCTCATATAGCCATCCTTTTCTATCACTCCATTCTCCTAAAGGGCCTCTATACGGAGCATTTTCAGGAATATGAAGTAAAGCTCTTTTCAAGAACTCGAATGTCTCTTTAGAAAAATCGAAATTATCTCTAAGAACAGGTTTCATTCCTCCACTATAAGCCATTGTCCAGACAGGTTCTCCTTGATATCTAACAACTTCCTGTCCAGGAGCCATAAAAAACCCAACATAACTATCCCTATAGTTCCAATCTCCTTCCTCAAACTCTAATTCTCTGAAGCCAGGTCTCTGAGGAGTTACTTCCTCTCCATCTCCAGCATAGGTATCTTTCTTTGCCTTTACAAGAAATTTTCTTAATTCTCCAAGATTTATCATTTTCATATTCTCCTGTTTATGGAGTTAAATTTTAAAAATATAAAAAAGAAAAAGAGAAGAACAAACTTAGTAATAAGTTTGTCCAGCGCTTTGTTCACCTTCTCCTAATGGCTCTTCGTCGTCTTCACTACCTTTTAATTTATTAAAAGCAATGATTAATCCAAGGATTACTAATAAGATAGCTAAAACAGCGAATCCTATTTCTAATCCTCTTTTAACGCTTCCTAAGTCACTTGAAGAGTTAACATTAGCACTTAAGTTAACTTCTCTTAATGTTTCACCATCAGCTTTAACTTTAACAGTAAAGCTTTGACTTCCTTCAACACCAGCATTTGGAGTTACTCTAACTAATAGTTCTCCAGTTTCTCCAGCATTAACTGAAACAAATCCAGGTTCAACACTAGATGTTCCCCATACTCCAGCACCTAAAACTTCAGCTGAGTAAACAGCTCTTTCAGTTCCAAAGTTAGCAATCATAACTTTGTAAGCTACTGTAGCACTTTGTGCAACATCTTTACTTACTGAATCAACACTAATTACAGTGTCTGTACCAGCAGATCCACCAACTGTACCATCAACATTTATAATAAAGTTTTCAGATAAAGTACTGTGTCCTCTGTTGTAGATTAATTCAACTTTTACGTTGTAATCTTTAGATTCAGTATCTCTAGGTATTCTGAAGAATAAATCAACATCATCAGAGCTTTCTTCGTCTTCAATGTTATTATCTTCTGGCACTAACTCATCAATATAGTCTCTTGCCAAAACACCTAATTCTGGAATAGATACTCTAACTTGAATATCTTCTTCTTTCTTATCTCCCATGTTTTCTACTCTAACAGTAGAGAATAAGATTTCACCAGCATCTACGCTGATTCCAGGTCTAAAAAGAACGTCTTGAATTCTTAAGTCGTGTCTTTTTTCATCAATCTTGAAAGTGTAATCATTTCTTTCTTCATTGCTTCTGTCGAAAACTTCCACATGAAGAGTATAACTTTCAGAATTTCCATTATTATCTGCGTCTATATCATTTGGAACTTCTACAAATAATGTTCTTTTGTATGTACCATCTGATTCTATTTTGAAAACCTCAGACTTTTCTGCGATTTCCCCAAATTCATAACCACCTACCCATGCTCTAACTCTTACGTCGTCTCTAACAGATCCGCCAACTTGGCCATCTACCCAAACTTCAACTTCTAAAGTTTGACCTCTGTCAACTACAACAAAGTTAGTGTCACTAGTAGTTACTAATTTGTCGTTTACTTCAACTCTGGATATATCATAATCAGAGCTGATAGCTTGTACACTTGCAAGTCCTACTAAGACAAACAAAAATACACTCATCAATTTATAAATTGAATTCATTGTTTTTAACCCCCAAAATAATGAATATTTTGTTGCTATTTTAGAGTTATAAACACTTTATAAACCTTTCGATGAGAACAAGTTTTTTTCACTTTATTGTCATTATTAGTGACAACTCCTATGTAATTGTTAATCACAACCTTTCTAAACTATACTTTTAACCTCTTATATATAAATTTTTTCTTCACTTAACGTGACAACATAATTGGGGACGGAGGGATTTGAACCCCCATCAACCGGTCTGGAGCCGGTCACACTGCCGGGTTATGCTACGCCCCCGATAAAAATAACTATTCTAAAGTGTCTTATAAACTTTTTTATCTAAAAGAATTTACTAACTTGGGTATAAATTGTAATTACACTAAATACTCCAAAGAAAAGGAAAATTACAGCAATAATAGCCTTTCTCCATAAAGGAGCTTGAACTTCTTTCGGAAGAACTTTATGATTCATCCAATTCACCAAACCAAGATGTACAAACATAGCAACTGCATTAATTACTGCACCAACTACAATCAAAGTTAAAGGTTGCTTAAAATCAGCTAGAAATAACACCGTACCAAAAACAATCTGTGCCCAAAGAAATGTATAGTAAATCTTAGAAAGATTAATTTTCGATTCCTTCTTAGCCTCCATTTTTTTAAGAGAAAAATTTTCAGCCATTATTCTCGAAGTTGAATCTAAAACCCCTAATTGAGTTTGGAAAAGCATAATCGCCACAGCTACTAAAAAAAGTATCCCAAAAATAGGAGAAAGATTATTAGAAATAAAAGTACCTTCTGTAATCACAAAACCAATATCCGCTACTCCAGACACTTTACCAAAAGCAGAACTATAAGATAAAAGCATTAACAATGACATAGTCACTAATCCAATAAACCAAAAAACAATCAAATGTTCAGCTGATACCAATCTCCACCATTTTCTAAAATTACTAATACTTTTGTTTGAAAAATCACATTCCTCTCCTTCTAATCTTAATGATTTAAAAGACGTTTTCCTAAAAAGTCCAGCCATTCTTTGCGAATATTTACCCATTCCATATCCTTTCTCTTTAACATAAATTGATTGAGTCAGATTAAGATTTCCACCAGCACCTGCATATGCGAAAGCTGCCAAAAATGCTGCCAAACTAATTCCCATTGGGAAAAATAAAAATCCTTCAGGTTGTGTAACTAAAGATTCCCCAATTCCAATAAAACCTTTAACCAAAGCAATCCAGCCTGATTTCGATGCAAGGATAATGGTAAGGAAGAAAATAAAAGGAGCTCCAATCAACAAAACTGTTTTAGTAATTTTCTCCATCATTCCATAAACTGTCTTACCTAGTGAAAGTATCCCCCCAATAATAAAAAGAAAACCAATAGCCAACCACTTATGTTCATTAAACCCTAGTAAATGAGAAGTTACTTTTGAAGAAGCAGCAATAATTCCCGGAATACCAAACCCAAGAAAAGTTGAAACAATAAACCAAGGAGCTGCATATCTAAATTTTCTATTCAAACCAACAAAAACAGATTCTCCTTTTACTAAAGCATACCTCTCAATCTCCATATTCATAAAATATTGAAAAGTAATTCCTAACAAAGCACCCCATGCTATACCTAAACCAAATGTCGCTACTAAAAAAGGCCATAGAATAACTTCACCAGATCCTAAACCTAATGCTAAGATAATAAAGCTTGGTCCTAACAATTTCTTAAAAGGAATAGTTTTCGGAAAAGGTTTCTTTACACCCATGTGTTTTAACCTACTTTAGAAGTTTATATATTTAATTATATATGTTCAATCCACAAATTCTTTTATAATTTCTTTATTCCTAATTTCGGGATGAAATAAAACTCCTTTAAAATTATTTTTCTCTAAAATATCTCCAAAACCTTTAACTTTAAAACTATGTAAATAATACTTATTATCAATAAAACCAATTTTCTTATCTTCTTCTAATTCTTTTCCTAAAACTTTCCCAATTATTTGCATCCCAGCACAAATCCCTAAAACCTTACCTTTAAAATTTTTAAGCCAAGAGAACTTATCTAAATGATCTAAATAAGAATTATCTTTCAAAGCAGTTCCACAAATAATTATTTTATCTTCCTTAACTTCTTTTAGTTCAGAATAATGAACTACTTTATAATTCTCCAATAAATCAGTAACAGGCTTAACAAACTCCTCTTCATGTAATTTATTCTCACAAACACTAATAACTAATATCATTTTAGAAAATCACCTCTGTCTCCATTTCCCCACCTTCTCCAGCAGGATTAATTCCATACTTCTCTTTTAGTTTTATTAATTCATTAACAACATCTTCATCGATTATTTTATCTTTTAAATTATCTAAACCTTCCCCAGCAACTTTAACAATCTTAACTTTAAAATTATTTTTTAACAATTCTCTTAATAATTCAACTTGATCCATTTGCCATAAAGGGTTGAAACAATGTATATCTAAACTATCACATATTTTCTGAATTCTAGTACTTTGATAAACACTTTCAACAGCACCAGTAACAACACCTTCTATAGAATATTCATCAATAGCTTTTTTTATTGCTAATTTCAAATCTTCCAATTCTATTTCTTTCTCTCCCAAAGTTTCAACTTTAATCAGAGGAATGTTTAATTTTTTACTTTGTTTCTCAACATTATCCATAGGAGTATGAAACATATAACTATCTTCATTCTTAGAAATAATACTAATCAAAACTACAATTTCATCAGTTTTACTAGCTTTAAATAATGCTAAACTAGAATCTTTTCCTCCTGAAAATAAAACTCCTAATTTCATAAAATAAAAAAGAAAAATACCCTTTTAAAGAGTATCTAAAGAATTAATCCTTTTGTTCAGAGTTTGTTTCTGAACCCATTTGCATTATCCAAGGTTCATATCTGGAATTAGCTGTATTGTAGATATCTGTTAATACTTCAACTTCGTGTGCAGATAAAGTTTTTCCGTAGCCTCTTGAAATACCTTCGGAGTAAAGGTGATCAGATGAACTTCTATCAGGAGCTTGAACCATGTCAATACCATCAGAATCATTATCAGGTAAATAACCGTCTCCACCAAGATCGATTACAACGATTTCTTCACCAGTTTTGCTGTTTTTTAGCATAAGCATCCTACCTTCTCCAGGATGTTCGTTTATTTTAGATCCTTCTAAATATTCCAGACCTAATTGATTTTTGTTAGTTACAACTTCTTCAAGAGTAGATTTAGGCAAAGATGCACAGCCTAAGCCAGCAAGGAACAAAAGTCCTTTTCCAATATAATTTTTGATTGTCATTTTATTAATAAACACCCTCCACTCTTTATAAATCTTTCTATTTGTAACCACCATCAAGTGAATACTTTTTAACATTTTCATCTTCCCAAGTATAATAATTCTCAATCCCTTCAATCCCTCTAGAAATAGAAAAATCTTTTACACCATCTCCATCAAAATCATCAATTTTCAATATATATAGTCTATATAATTCTAAATTTAATTTCTCATGATAAACAGGAATTAAAGAATCTCTTTCCTTTCTCAAAACGTTCAAAGTGCTAGCATCATTAAAGGGAGCGTGAAAAAAGACCACATCGTCATCAACACCATCTCCGGTAAAATCAAATTTAGCAACATGAAAATAGTAATGCAATCCTTTAGAAACCCTAATGCCATCTTCAGTTGTTATTTGAGGAAAAGGTTCTTTTTCAACCCACACACCATTAATTTTTTTAGAAACACAGCCACTTAAAATCATTGTACTAAGAACAATTTCTTTTAACATCCAAAACTATTTTATTTATTATTTTAAAAATTTTTCCAATAACATAGCCTTAAAAACCCTCAAAATCCTAAATTATTCATGGCAGATTTTAATCGTTCAAGAAGAGATAGACCTAAAAGGAATTTCAACAAACCTCAAAGAAGAAAGAGAACTTCCGATAGAGAATTTAACGGAAATTCTACTCCAACATTAGTTATTTGCTCTTCATGTAACAAAGAATGTGAAATACCATTCAAACCAACTACGTCAAAACCAGTTTTTTGCAGCGATTGTTTCAGAAAAAGAGGAAAAGAAGATTCTAATAACAACCATTCTAATGGTAATATTTCTAACAGAGATATAGATATAATTAACGAAAAACTAAACAAAATAATGCAAGCTTTAGAGATAGAATAATTCTTAACATTTAAATATTAACTTAAATTAAAAATTTTCATGAATGAAATAAATTACATAGATGAAACAAGAGCAGCATGTCCGTATTGTAGCCGAAATTTTAATATGTCTAAGTCCAAAATAAGAAACATGTGGAACATTAGAAGTTACGTTGACCATGTCAAAGAATGCGAACAAAATCCTCAACAAGGAGGTTTAGAAAAAGAATTATAATTATTCTTTAAAGACTATCTAAAGGGCTTCTAATATTAATCATTTTCGGATTTGCCATATGAACATATATCATAGTAGTTTCTGAAGAATTATGTCCTAATAAAATTTGAACTTCCCCAACACTATAACCATCTTCTATTAAATGAGTCGCAAATGAATGTCTTAAAGTATGGCAATGAACATTTTTCTTTATCTCCGCTTTCCTAGAAGCATTTTTCACAATAGCTCCAACAGTTTCTTTACTAATGTGTTGTCTTTTATTTCCTTTAAACAAATAAGAACTATAATTTAATTTATTTTCTCTAATAAAATTTTCAAGATTTTCTTTTAATCTATCAGCAATAACAAAATACCTATCTTTATTTCCCTTACCCTTTCTAACCCATCCATAATTTTTACTAAATTCAAAATCTTCTATTTTTTAGATTTATTAATTCACTAACCCTTAAACCAGCAGAGTACAATAACTTTATCATTAGCTTATGTTTTGCATTTTCAATTACATCAAATAATCTCCTTGTTTCTTCTTTAGTTAAAAATGTAGGCAATCTTTTTGGAACCTTAGAATATCTAATTCTGTAAGTTAATCTTTTATTTAGAACATTTTCCATTAAAAATTTTATAGAATTCAAATAAACATTAATAGTATTTCCAGCAGCATCTTTTTCTAATAATTTATCAATGTAATCCGTAACATTTTTCTTTGTAATTTTTTTAATATCTCTATTTTTGTAATGTTTTAGAAATCTTTCAACGCAACTAGAATAAGTTTTAATTGTCCTTGGGCTTAATCCCCTTCTCAACCCTTCTTTTTTGATTAAATCTGGAACATACATAATTTTAAAAAAGTTAATGAAATATTAAAATCCTTTTTACAATTAAGAAATGATTACAAAAAATCAAGTTGTGGGAGCTAAAATTTAATTGCTGTACTCGTTATAGATGCAAAATTTAACATTTTACATGTATAAACGATTATGTTCAATAAAAATAGAACTTTACCTCTCCAAATCGTAGATAACTCCATCTAATAAAGAATTTCCCATTTGTATATCTTCTCTTGTAGTCAAAGGTTTTTTCTTATAACCATTTTGCATATACCTTACAAATGAGTTAAACATTTTTCTTGTAATGCCATCGATCCATCCCATTCTATCACAGTATTCAACATCTGATAACACTTTGTCAAACCAGTTACCTCTCACTTTATATCTCATTAGTTCTGATTCCTGTGGATGAATACCTTGAATTACTTGTACGGGAATTTCATCATTCCAATCAAATCTCAAATGTTTCAAATTTTGTAATATATCTTCTGAAGTTAACATATTGAAAATTGGTTTAAATAACCATTAAAAACCTTTCTTTTTGTCAGTTCTATTTTTACTCGAAAAATTTAATTTCTCTCATGAACCTTCGGCTTCTCGAGAATTAAATCATTTCGCCTCAACTTCGTTTCAAGAACATAACACTAATTATGTTCAATAACCAGCTTCACTTGTAAATCTTATCATGATGGTCATAATCCTCAAAAGAAATTATTTTATTTGAATGATCAATTGTAAAAGTCAATACAAAATGTCCTAAATGTATTCTTTGAACTCCTTTCATATCATGACTAAGAAATTTATAATTGTGTTCAGGATGTTCTAAAATCCAGTCCATTTTCTTACGGACATTTCTATAATGTTTGACATCTTTCTTCTTCAGTTTAACTAACTTCTTAGTTATTTCTTCACTATAACTATCGGTGTACATCTATTCCACCGCTTTTTCAAATTCTTCTCTAGAAAAATGCTTTCCCTTTACAATTTTTTGTAATTTCTTTTTATACTCAGGTCTTAACTCAGGTTCTAAGAAACTTCCTTCGTATTCGTCTACAACAAGATTTATCGCTTCAGACTTATCTTTTAATCCAAACTTAGCTTTCACAACATTTAGTACTCTATTAGTACGTTCATTTATATTTATCATAGCTTGTACCATTTATATCACGTATATATCTATATACTCCATATATATAAGTCTTTCGTTCAGCTGGCTACTCGAAAAATTTAATGTCTCTCATGGGCCTTCGGCTTCTCGAGATTTAAATTATTTCGCCTCATTTCATTCGGGAACATAACACCAATTATGTCTAATAATTTCAAATGGCTAAAAAATAAGACGGCGAGAAAATAAAATTTAAAAAATAATTCTTAAAGTTATAAAAGTCAACAACTTTTATTTTAATATCCACTCTTTCTTTCCGGTTATGATATTTGTTGTTTGCCTAGCTTGAGATTTAGGAACAAGTTCTGTCCTCCCCATCATATCAACAATAACCCTTACTTTTGTTTCTGTTTTCTTTTTTAATTTTTTGACTGATTTCTTCTCGATTTTGATCCCATGTCTTTGTTTATATTGTGCTATTTTTTTCCTATCTTGTGATGTTTTATAATCATGACAATTTTTACATAATAATTGAAGATTTTTAATATTATTTGGATCACCAGATTTGTCCATTAGTTCCCACAATCTGATTGAAATTATATGGTCCAGATNTTTAATTGCGGTAACATCTTGTTTTACTTTATTTAATTTTGCACAATGAGGGTTAGCACATAATCCATTTTGCTTAAAATGTAATTTTTTAAAATCTCCAGCATATACTTTTCTTTTATGTTTTTTAACTATTATTTTTTTCCTAGTAACTGTTTTCTTCTTCGTTTTTTTTCTTTTTGGACTTGAATCTAATCCAAAACTACTAATTCCAAATAAATTAGTATTTCTTTTTTTTATTGGATTTCCAAAAATATCACGTTCAACCATTTACAATCACGATTAATAATTTATATATTTATAAAAGTAGTATTAATATATAAATATTTGTTTAGGTTCAGAATTATTTAATCTTAACAACTTTACTTTTCTCTTTTTTACTTTTAGCTTTTTTAACTTTAACTTCTAAAACTCCATTCTTATAGCTAGCACTTGAAGATTTAACATCTACTCTTGTAGGAAATGGAATTATTCTATAATATCTATTTAATGAACTACTTACACTTTTTTCAGTTTTTTTACTTTTCTTACTCTCAGCTTTAACTTCTAAATAATCCTCAGTAACTTTTAATTTAATATCTTTCTTCTCAATTCCAGGCATATTAAATCTAGCAACTATAGAAGCTCCTTTCATACTAACGTCTGTAATAGGTTGCATTAATCTACTCAAAGGTTTTCTAACTAAATTCTTACCATCTTCTTTTAATAATTTAACACTTGGTCTAGAAAAAAATCCATCAAATAACTTATTCATTTCCTTATGAAATTTCTTGATTTCGTCAACTGGATCTAACATTTTAAAATATACTTTAAACTATGCATTTTAAAAAACTATTGATTTGTTGGACCAGAGGTTATCCAGTAAACAAATCCGTTAAAAAAATTACCAATACTATCATAATGTTCATATAAAAAGGCTCCTCCAATACTAAATGTAGCTAGACCAATAAAAGGAACTACATAATCTTTCAAATCTGGTGTTTCTCCTTTAGATAATTTCTCAGTTAATCCCATACAATAATCTAAATTAAAAATTTATAAAAAACTTCCTAACAGAATTTCACTCGACATACTCGCCATACCCCCGCGAGCCTTATAAAGGATTAAAGCATATTATTGCTATGAGAAATCCACATTTATGGGAAACTCATTGGTTCCAAATAAGAGATGAAACATTATTAAGACTAGAGAGAAACTTACTGCAAAAATTAATTTTAGAGGCGATAGAAAAAGCAGGCAATTTAAACAAACTAACCAAAATCTTAAGCTTATCCTATCCTAGTTTTCTCTATGTTTTGAGAAGCGAATGCGAACTTGTTTCTGTAAAAAAACTAAAAAAACTGGCAGATTTTCTAAAGATCAATTACAATCATTTCAATAACAAAATTCTAGAAATAAAAAAAGGAAAAATAGCTTCAATAGAAAATCCAAGATTTCCATTCAACTTAAAAACAAAAGAGGGAGCCAAACTTTTAGGATACATTACATCAGATGGAACAATTTACTCAGACAAGAAATCAAGGAACGCAAAAAGAACCAAATATTCAAGTAGTGATGATGAATCAACAAAAGAATTTGTTAATTGTATAAGAAAGATTTTCGGCGAAGTCCATATACAAAAAGAATTAAATAGAGGCAATCTGTACTTAAGAATAGGAACTTCAATAATAGGAGATGCTTTACTAAAGGTAGGTGCACAGTTGGGAAACAAGACAAAAAGCAACACTAGACTTCCATGGCTAATTAAAAGAAATAAATGCTTACAAAAACCCTATTTGCAGGCAATTTTTGATGATGAAGGTTCAAGCGCAGGTTCAAAGTTTTACAAACCTTATGTAATAATTACAAGATATAATAAAATAAGGGCAAACAAAGAAATTTTAGAAAAATTAGATAAAAATATAGAACCTTTAATGAAAGAACATACGTTTCCTACAGGACATATAAACAAATCTATAAGGTTTAAGCAAGTCAGAGAAATTTTACCAAATTTAGAAAAAAGACTTATCAAATTAGGGATATCTAATCTTCTTCTGGATGAATCTAACATACTAAGCAATTTTGGGGTAGAAACTAATATTTGGATAAGTAGATTAACTAAGACTCAAAGCAGAAATTATAATTTAGTCACAGATCTATTTATAAGAAAAAAAGAAAGTATTCTAAAATTTTATAAAGAAGTAAACTTTTCCTTAACAAGAAAGCAAGCTAAATTAGAAAGTAGCTTGAAGGAGGCAAAGTGGATTTAAAATTATATAATACGCTATCAAGAAAAAAAGAAGTTTTCCAACCAATAAAAAAGAAACAAGTGGGCTTATACACTTGCGGGCCAAACTAATTTTTCAAAAAGAAAAATAGGGCATGCCGTCTATCATTACGCCCATCTGGGAAACTTAAGAACTTTTATCTTTGAAGATATTCTAAAAAGAGTTTTATTACATAATAAATTCACAGTAAAACACGTTATGAATATAACAGATGTAGGTCATTTAACTTCTGACGCAGATGAAGGCGAAGATAAGATGTTAAAAGGAGCTAAAAGAGAAAAGAAAACTGTTTGGGAAGTAGCAGAATTCTACACTAAAACTTTCAAAAATGATACTAAACTACTAAATATCTTACCTCCAGATATTTTATGTAAAGCAACAGATCATATAAAACACCAAATAGAAATGATCGAAGATTTAGAAAAAAAAGGTTTCACATACACAGAAGGTGGAAATGTTTATTATGACACTTCTAAATTCAAAGACTACGGAAAATTAGCAAAACTAGATTTAAACGCAAAACAAAGATCGAGAGTTGAAAAAGACAAAAACAAAAAAAACTCTCATGACTTTGTCCTATGGTTTACCAAATCTAAATTTTCAGATCAAGAAATGAAATGGAGCTCCCCTTGGGGTGAAGGCTATCCTGGCTGGCATATTGAATGTTCAGCAATGTCTACCCATTACTTAGGAAAACAATTCGATATTCATTGTGGAGGAATAGATTTAATTCCAACGCATCATGTAAATGAAATAGCTCAAGCAGAAGCAACAACAGGAAAACAATGGGTTAACTATTGGATGCATGGAGAATTTCTAGTTTTAGATAAAGGAAAAATGTCAAAATCAAAAGGAGATTTCTTAACTTTACAATCTATAATAGACAAAAAATATGATCCTTTACATTATAGATACTTGTGTTTAACATCTCATTACAGAAAACCATTAACATTTTCACTTAATAATTTGGAAGCAGCAAAAACAACATTAACAAGACTAAAAGAAAAGGTACAAGAATTTAGAAACGATAATGAAAAAGAAAAAGGAAATGTCTCTAAATGCATTGAAAGATTTAACTTCGCTATAAACGATGATCTAAATATGCCGGAAGCTATTGCAGTTCTATGGGATTTAATTAAAGATACAACTATAAGTAATAAAGAAAAATATAAAACTATTTTAGAGTTTGATGAAATCTTCGGATTAAACTTAAAAGAAATTAAAAAAGAAAAAATTAATAAAAACATTAAAGATTTAATAGATCAAAGAGAAAAAGCAAGAAAAGAGAGAGACTTTGAAAAAGCAGATTCAATAAGAAAAAGATTAGAAGAACAAGGTATTATTTTAGAAGATTCAAAAGATGGTGTAAAATGGAAAAAGAAATCTTAAATCACATTTCAGAATTAAAGAAAAACATAAGTATAGTTGACCTAGATAAATTAGATAGAAATTGGAAATCCTATGGAAGAACAAAAGAACTTTACAATTTAGCCTTAATAAGAACAGGATTAAAAAGTGTTAGAAACTTCTTAACAGAAAATAATGAAATTCGTTTACTATCCACATTAGAAAAAATAGAAAAAAATTTTGAAGATAAAAAAATTGAAGTTGTTCTACAAGATTTAGAAAAATTAGAAAAATTAACTAAGACAATAAAAACTAAAACAAAAACTTTAACATTTTCTCCACCTTTAGAATTACCCCTAGAAATAAAAGATGATATCTTAGAAGATATAAATGAATTAGAAAGATGTTTTAATTATTCTTGTTTCAGAAGTTCAATCATATTATGTGGAAGATTGTTAGAAATATCTTTACATAGAAAATATTATGAAATAACAAAAAATGATTTATTAGAAAAATCTCCGGGAATTGGCTTAGGAAAAATAATAGCCAAACTAAAAGAAAAAAAAGTTAACATAGCTCCAGGATTATCTCAACAAATCCACTTAATTAATCAAACAAGAATTTTTAGTGTACATAAAAAAAGTTCTACCTTTACACCAAATAAAGATCAAACTCACGCTATTATATTATTTACTTTAGATATCTTAGAAAAGCTTTTCAAATGATTTTGGTTAAGCTTTTTCAAAAAGGTTAAAATGAAAGAATGCGAAAAATGTGGACATGAAGTTGACAAAGGAACTTACTGTCCTTGCAAATGCCATAATGAATTTAGAGGGAAAAGGTCCTAATTTCCTGCCACGTTAATATTTTTTAATTAAAAAAACTAAAACTAAACTACTAATGCCAACAAACAGTCCTAATCTAAAAACAATTTCTTCAAATATTTTCTCGGGTAACAAATTAATCAAGTTATCAGTCTCAGGATTTAACAACCATAAATCATTTGTAAAAACTAATTCATGAAATCCAAAAAATAACTTAGTAAAATCAAAGAAAGAAAATAACAATAAAACTAAAATAAATATTAATAGTATTAGACAACCAACTTTAACCGAATTAAAAAATATTTTCTTCCTCAAATACCAATAACTCAAAACTAAAACCAACAAGCTAGTCAATATAATAAATTTAACAATATCAAACAATTCTTTAACATCTTTTAAGTGTAATTTTTCTTTAGAATTAAAATAGTCTCCTTTAATCTCCTCTCCATTTTCTAAATAATTTAAAACTTTACCAAACTCTTTTTCTTTAATTCTATCCTCATAAAAATCCTTATCAAAAGAGACATAATATAAATTACTAAACAATATTAACAAAAATGTAGCTATTATAACAAAAATATTAATTTTCTTCATGTGTTATAAAGCAATAACAAAATTTAAAATAATTCCTCTAAAAAGTAGATTCTCTAAAATATATATTACATTCAAATGACATACTCGCCATAGGTGCGTAAGCCATTTATAAGGAAATTGCTTAATTTATATGATGTGGTCCGTAGAATTTGCAAGAATCTATTCAAAGATTTGTGGAGATGGATGCTTAAGTGGAAGGTATGTAAGGTATTCTAATAAAAATCCAGATTTGCTAAAAGAATTTGCATCTGATGTTAGGAAAGAGTTCGGTAATATAACTCTAACAAAAGGTGCAACAAATTCTGGAACCTCATTTTTACAATTCCATACAAAAAGCATTATCAATGAATTTAAAAAACTTGGAAATTACAAAAGTAGTCAAATAAGAATTCATAAAGACTTATACCAAAGCGACAAAGAAATACTAAGTGAATTTATTAGGTCTTTTTATGATGATGAAGGGTCAGTCTGTTTACGCCTTTACACGAAAACTAAAGAGTGGAAAAGAAGCATTGCTCTATCCTCCAATTCTAGAGTTTTTCTCCACGATATTAAGTACATATTAAAGAAAATCTTTAAGATAAAAACCAATAAAATCATTAGAAGCCATGCTAAGAGTTCCTACGACAAAACCTATACATTGACAATTACTGGAAAAGGCAATATAGAGAGGTATTCAAAGCAAATAAATTTTTTATCTAAATTAAAGAGGAAAGAGTTAAGATTAATCATAGAGAGTTATGGGAAAACATACCACAGAAACAGAGAAGGGTTTAATATAATTAAAAATAGCTTATTTTCTCTAAGAGAAGAAAAACGAAAATTTTATAAGGGCACTTCTAGCTAACTTTTATCGATGAACGACCATAGGGGTCAGGTCCTACCTAGTCTCATTCCGAACCTAGAAGTAAAACTGGCTCACGTCTTTTGTTGTACTGTACTTCTGTACGGGAAGCTTGGATGTTGTTCATCATTTATTGTCACTAAGAGTCACAACACATTTTTTTCTTAACCACTTCACAATAGAAACATTTATATATTGAAAATAAGGCTTTTTTACTTAATTATATAGGGGGCTTTATAAGAAAATGCACAAACAATTATTAACAATATTAACAATTATATTACTAGCATCACCTCTCGTTAGTGCTGAACTAACAATTTCAACTCCTCAAATTGTAGGGGACTTAGATGGAGATGGAGATGTAGATTTTAACGACTTTTTTATATTCGGAGATAACTTCCATACAGAAAATCCTACTGAAGGAGATACTGACGGAGACGGTGATGTAGACTTTGACGACTTTTTCACATTTATTGATAACTGGGGAGAAGAAGGAAAAGATGCTGATATTAATAATGATGGAATCGTTAATGAAGATGATTCAGATATTCTTGAAGGTGATTTAGGTTCAGAAGGCGATGATTTAGATTCAGATTTAGATAATGACGGAGATGTAGATTTTGATGATTTCTTCAACCTTATAGATCAATTTGGAGACATCACAGAAATAGAAGATACACCAATTCTAATAACAGATCCTAGTCCAAGAGATAACACAGAAGGAGTTAATTCCTTATCAAGAGAATTCACTTGGAGTAGCTTAGTAGATAACGGAAACAACGTTAGATATGAGGTTTACTTAGTTAAAGGTGGAGCTTGGACAGATAACAACAACAACAATTTAGCTGTTGACGATTTAAGAGACTTAAGCGGAAACACACCTGTAAAAACAGTTACGACTAATGATTTTAGATCAAGTGTAACTATTGAAAATTTACATGAATTTACAGTATATTACTGGAGAGTTAAAGCTATTGACCTAAATGGAGATGAATTTACAAGTCCTATTTGGAAGTTCTTTACTCACGATGGAGCATTCTCAGAGGATAACGAGTTTGTTGCAGACTCTACTCAAAACCAAATTCCTACAGCTCAAATAACTAGTGAAGGATTAACTACAGGAAAAGGAGCAAGTGTTACTTTCTCCGGAGTTGGATCTGACCAAGATGGTTACATAGCTTCATACGAGTGGGCAATAGAAGATGTAGTTCATGTTGCAGGACCTCAATTTAAGGATATTTTAGTTACTTTTGCTAATACTGGAGATTATGAAGTTAACTTTAGAGTTCAAGACGATAAAGGTGCTTGGAGTACTTGGGATGTAATTAATGTCAATATAGTAGATAAATTTGCACCTAATCCACCATCCAATCCTAATCCTACAAACGGGTTTCCAGGATTAAATTTTGCTCAATTCAGCTGGAATGGTGGAGATAGAGATAGTAATGAAATTACTTACAATCTAAAAATAAGTAGAACTCCTGATTTCAGTTTCCTAGTTGAAGATAGAACAATAACATCATCTATGGATAGACCTAACTTTGGAATAGGTGGATTAGATACAACTCAAAACCATTGGTGGAGAGTTATTGCAACTGACCCAGAAGGAAACTCAAATTTAGGACCAGTATGGACTTTTGGACCAGGTGTTCAAGAAACTGCTCCAATTCAATCATCTAATAACGATGTTTTCGTATCAGATAATGGATCAGATAATGGATCAGATAATGGATCAGATAATGGATCAGATAATGGATCAGATAATGGATCAGATAATGGATCA
>NZBI01000017.1 GCA_002687825.1 Nanobdellota archaeon | reverse complement strand
TTTTTCTCAGGATACATGTCAATTAATTTCCCAGAATGAGGATCTTTAAATCTAGCTTTCTTCTCATTAATATCAACTAAAAAATCATCACTAATCATCTGAAATCCACCAGAATCTGTAAATATTACGCCATTATAATTCATAATCTTATGAATCCCTTTAAATTTCTCAACATAATCTAATCCTGGCTTCAAATATAATAAAAGTGCATTAGAAATAACAGCATCCACATTTAATTTTTTTAATTCATGTGGAGCAATTAATTTAACATTCAACTTAGTAGCTACAGGCATAAAAAAAGGAGTTTCTATTTTTCCATGTCTAGTCTCAAAAACTCCAATTCTAGCTTCATTATCCTCAAATTTAACGTTAAACATAAAAAAAGCTTAAAACAAAAACTTTTATAAGATTCTCCCTTTAATAACTAAATATGCTAAAAACAAGCCTAAGAACACATTCCTGCAATGATTTATCCGAGAAAGATCTTAAAAAAAAGGTAGAATTATGTGGATTCTGTCAATCCTCTAGGGATCACGGAGGTTTAATTTTTATTGATCTAAGAGATAGATACGGGGTTACACAAGTAGTTTTCGACCCAAAAAATAAATCTTTATTCAAGACAGCTGAATCTCTAAAAAGAGAAGATGTGATCCAAGTTAAAGGTATAGTTACTAACAGACCTAAAGGAATGGAAAATAAAGAGATGCACACGGGTCAAATTGAAGTTGTAGTAGATAAAATAAACATCATAAGTAAATCTGAAACCCCACCAATAGAAATTGAAGACAGAATTGTAGCAAGTGAAGAATTAAGATTGAAATACCGTTATTTAGATCTAAGAAGACCAATAATGCAAAAAAACTTAGAGTTCAGACAAGAAGTAACAAAGGCAGCAAGAGATTTTTTTGAAAGTCAAAAATTCTTAGAAATTCAAACCCCTTTATTAGTTAAATCCACTCCAGAAGGTGCGAGAGATTTCATTGTTCCATCCAGAGTAAATCCAGGAAATTTTTATGCTTTACCACAATCTCCTCAATTATACAAACAATTGTTAATGATAGCCGGAGTAGACAGATACTTTCAATTACCTGCTTGGTGTTTAAGAGATGAAGACCTAAGAACAGACAGACAACCAGAACATACTCAATTGGATTTCGAGATTTCTTTCGTAAATGAAAATGACATAATGGATTTAGTAGAAAAACTATTCAAACACATAGTAAAGGAAGTCAAAAATAAAACAATAAAAGAAAAATTCACCAAACTAACTTACGAAGAATCAATGTCTAAATATGGTACCGATAAACCAGATTTAAGATATGAACTAGAATTGAAAGATGTTACAAACATAGCTAAAGAAACAGAATTCAAAGTTTTCCATAATGCATTAGAAAATAAAGGAATGGTTAAAATGTTAGCTGTTGAACATGATTTTAGTAGAGGAGAAATAGAAGATTTAACAGATTTAGCAACAAAAGAAGGAGCTAAAGGTTTAGCATACCTAAAAGTATCTCAAAACAAACTAGAAGGAAATATCGCTAAATTCTTCCCAGGAAAAACTCATAAATCTTTATTAGAAGTTTCAAAAATAAAAAAAGGACATTTATTCTTCATGGCAGACAACTCCAACATATGTAATCGTGTTCTAGATGTTTTAAGAAGAACAATAGCAAAAAAATTAGATTTAATAAAAAAAGATGAATTAAAGTTTGCTTGGATTACAGATTTCCCATTATTTGAGTGGAACGAAGATGAACAAAAGTGGGATGCAATGCATCATATTTTCTCTTCACCAAAACCAGAATGTATTCAATATTTAGAAAAAGATCCAGAAAAAGTTTTAGGAAACTTATTTGACCTAGTATTAAATGGAACAGAATTAGCTTCTGGATCAATAAGAATCTCAGACCCAGAACTACAAAAAAGGGTAATGAAAGTTATTAACATAGACAAAGAAGAAGCAGATTCTAAATTTGGATTCTTATTACACGCATATGAAACTTCTAGCTCTCCAATCCATGGAGGGATGGGCATAGGTTTTGACAGAGTTGTAGCTCTATTATTAGGAACTAATGATATCAGAGAAGTAATTGCTTTCCCAAAAAACAAAGCCGCCCAAAATCCAATGGATTCTTCTCCAAGTGAAGTTACTCCATTACAATTATCTGACTTGCACATTAAACTAGATAAGAAAAAATGAAAGTTGACAAAGAATTAATAAAAAAAGTTGCAACTAACGCAAGATTAAAACTAACAGAATCAGAAATAAGAGAATTCTTACCTCAACTAAAAGAAGTTCTAAAAGATTTTGACACAATACAAAAAGCTCCAACTAAAAACTTAGAACCTTCATTCCAACCTTTAGAAATTAAAAATATAACAAGGGAAGACAAAGTAGAAGCTTGTCTAACTCAAGAAGATTCAATAAAAAATGCTAAACATAAATCAAACGGTTATATCAAAGGACCAAAAGCAATATGATAATCCAACATTACCTAAAGGATGTTAAAGAAAAAAACATTTCTATAACTAAGACAATAAAGTCTATCTTAAGAGAAGCAAAAACCCTAAACAAAAAACATAATTGTTTCAATATTATAACAGAAGATTTAGCCTTAGAACAAGCCGAGGAACAAGAAAAATCTCCATCTGGCAGATTAGCAGGTTTACCAATTTCTATAAAAGATTGCATTTGTGTTAAAAATGTAGAATCAAGAGCAGGTTCAAAAATTTTAAAAGATTACGAACCAACTTTCAACGCAACTGTAATTCAAAAATTAGTAGATGAAGGAGCAATAATTATTGGAAAAACTTCTCAAGATGAATTTGGTTTTGGAGGTTTCTCAACAAATACAGATAACATTCCAAAAAATCCCTTTGATGAAAAAGTTTCGTGCGGAGGTTCTAGTGGAGGCTCAGCTTGCTTCACTCAATTAACAAAAAATCCACATGCTTCTATATCAGAATCTACCGGCGGCTCAATTGCAAATCCAGCTTCTTTCTGTTCAGTTTCAGGATTAACTCCAACATACGGCTTAGTCTCAAGATATGGTTTAATTGATTACGCTAATTCATTAGATAAAATAGGAGTAATGACAAAAACTACAGAAGAATTATTCCCAATTTTTAATGTAATAAAGGGTCATGACAAAAAAGATTCAACTTCTTTAAACGAAAAACCTTCAAACGATAATAAAGTAAAAAAAATAGCAATAATAAAAGAAGCTTTTGAAATAAATCCAGAAATAAAAAATCAAACTTTAGCAAACTTAGAAGACTATGATGTTATCTCATTACCATTAAACAAAAAATATTCAATCCCGACTTATTACATAATAGCAATGGCAGAAGCTTCTACAAACTTAGCAAAATACTGTGGATTAAGATACGGACAAACCCTACCATTACAAGGAAGTTTTAATGATTTCTTCTCAGAAGTTAGAAGTAAATATTTCACAAAAGAAGCTAAAAGAAGAATTATTCTGGGAACTTTCACAAGAATGGCAGGATTCAGAGATGCTTATTATCTAAAAGCTATGAAAACTAGAACATTACTAATAAACGAATACAAAAAAGCTTTCAAAAAATATGATGTTCTAATATCTCCAACAATGCCAATCTTACCACCAAAATTTTCAGAAATAGATAAGCTATCTCCATTAGAACAATATCAAATGGATACTTTAACAGTAGGTCCAAATTTATCCGGACTTCCACATTTATCAGTCCCTTCAGGATTTATAGGAAAACTACCAATTGGAACAATGCTTACTTCCAATCACCTAGAGGAAGAAAAAATAATAAATTTCGGAGAACAAATTGAACAGAGAAATTAGAAAAAAAGTATGGCCAGAGTATTTTGAAAAAATCTTAAAAGAAGAAAAGAAATTCGAAATTAGATTGGCAGACTTTGATGTAGAAAAAGGAGACATCTTAATTTTAGAAGAATTCAACCCAATTTCAAAACAACATACTGGAAGAAGTATCAAAAGAAAGGTAACTTACATTTCAAGCACAAAAAAAATGGAAGAAATGCATTCCAAAAAAGAAATAGATGAATATGGATTCCATATAATTCAAATGGAGAGAGAATGAAGATAGGTTTAGAAATACATGTACAGTTAAACACAAAAAGTAAAATTTTCTGTGGTTGTTCTACATCCACTTCTACAGAACCAAATACGAAAACATGTGAAATTTGCTCAGGAGCACCAGGATCAAAGCCAGTTCTAAACAAAGAAGCCCTACACCAAGGAATAAAAGTAGCATTAGCTCTAAATTCAAAAATAGCAAAAACAACTTTCTTCTCAAGAAAATCATACTTCTATCCGGACATGACAAAAGATTTCCAAATAACTCAATATGAAATCCCATTCGCATCTAAAGGAAAATTAGAAAATATAAATTTAAGAAGAATCCATTTGGAAGAAGATCCAGGAGCTTTAATCCACAAAGGATCAACTTGCTTAATCGACTATAATAGAGCAGGTATCCCTTTAATAGAAATTGTAACAGAACCAGATTTCAAATCCCCAAATGAAGTTAGATTATTTTTAAGGAAATTAATAACAATTTTAGAGTATTTAGAAGTTTACGATAGAAAATCAGAAGCAACATTAAAGGCAGACGCAAATATTTCAACAACAGGAGAAAAAGTTGAAATAAAAAATATAACTGGATTAAAAGAAATAGAAAGCGCTTTAGATTACGAAGCAAGATTACAAGAGAAAACTCCAGCTAGTAAACAAGAAACAAAAAGATGGGATCCAGATAATCAAAAAACACAAACCATGAGAACAAAAGAATCCGAAGATGACTATGGTTACATTTTCGAACCAGATTTAACTAAAATAGAACTCTCAAAAGAATTAGTTTCATTACTAAAAAAAGAAATTCCTGAATTAAGTTTAGATAAAATGTCAAGATTAGAATCAGAATATAAATTAAAAAAAGAAGACGCAGAAGTTTTATCCTCTGAAAAGAAACTAGCAGAAATATTTGAAAAAGTTGCAGAAAAAATAGATCCAGAACTAGCAGCAAAATGGTTAATAAGAGACTTAAGAAAAATATTAAACTATTCCAAATTAACATTTAAAGATATTACTTTAGAAGTAAAACATGTAATAGAATTATTGGATTTATTCCAAAATAACAAAATTAATGATAAAACAACCAAAGATTTACTAATTAAACTAACTCAAGAATCATTCTCTCCAAAAGAATATGTAAAAAAACATCATTTGGAACTAGATTCTTCAAATTTAGAAAAATTCTGTGAAGAAGTAATAAAAGAAAACAAAAAAGCTGTTGAAGATTACAAATCTGGAAACGAAAAATCAATCAATTTCTTAACAGGAATGGTAATGAGAAAAGCTAAAGGAACAGCAAATCCAAAGGAAGTTGAAAAAATATTAAAAGAATTAATTAAATAAAATTCAAAACAACACCTAAACCAAAAACAGCAATTAAAACTCCTGCCAAAATCTTACCAATTTTAATCGTATACTCAGGTTTTCTTTCACTTTTTTTCTTAGCCTTTAACAAAATTAACAAAATCAAAGCTCCTTCCAAACCTCCAGCAATAACTCCGGCAGTCCCAATCACATTAATAAAACTCTTAAATCCAAATAAAAATAAAATAAAAGGTAAGAATATAGTCATAGCCCAAGAAGAAAATTTGCTTATTTTATAATCATAATTGTACATTTCTCTTAACGCCAAACCTAAAGCCAAAAAGCTAGTAGTCATAGCAAAAACAGCAAACAAATTAGCAGCAATAACAACCCATTTACCAAACACTAATCCCAATCCAACGGTAGCTATTTCCGTAACTTCCAATCCCATTACTCCAACGATAGCAAATGAAAAAAGTGCATATAAAATCAAAGGAATCAAACTCCCAATGATAATAACTTTCCTCATACTTTTCTTCTTTTTTATCAAAACTTCATGAACTTCAGGAATAGAAGCAGCTCCAATAAAAGCAAATAAAATTACCCCATAAGGAATAAAAATCTTAGCGAAATTAAAATCATTCAAATTATTAATATCAAGTCTTCCAGATAGAAACGCAACAACACTTATCGCTAAAATTAATAAAATAACAATACTACTCAAAACCATCTCAGAGCTAGCTACACTTTTAATTCCAAAATAAATTATTGAGGCAACCACAATAAAAAATCCTAAACTAAACCAAAACGCATTATAACTAAAAATAGTGCTCAATGCCTGTCCTACTCCAATTATATAAGCTAATAAAGCGCCATAAATACCAAAGACCATACTAAAGGTCATCAATCTTTTACCATTCTTACCTAAATATTTCTCAGCATATCCAGTCAACTGATGAACTCCTTTTGTCCTCAAAATAATTTCACCAACAGCTAAATTGACTAATAATATCACAATCCCTAAAATTACAATATCTAAAAGTCCTGTTAAAAATCCAGCCTGAGAAACAACATAAGGTATCCCCAAAACTCCAGCACCGATTATAGTTCCAACTAAAACCGCTACCGCTTTATACACCTCATTTTTTGGCATGCTAAAAACGTTTTATAGGTTCAGATTTATATACCTTCCTAAATTTCACTCGACATACTCGCCATATCTCCGCAGCCCTTATAAATAAAAAAACCTATAAATTAAAACATGCTTTCGAATGAAATAGCAGAAATTTGTGGGATTCATGTAGGTGATGGATATCTTAGAAATGATGGTAGAAGAAGAGAATGGGATATTAGCGGCAATATAGAAGAAAAAAGTTATTATAATAAACATGTAATCCCTTTATTCAACAAAATTTTCGATCTAGATATCAAGGGTAGATTCTTTAAAGGAAGAAATACGTACGGTTTTGTAATAAGAAAAAAAGAAGTAATAGAATTCGCACATGAAAAATTACAATTTCCTTATGGGAAAAAATCAACAATAATCAAAATTCCAGATTTTATAATTAAAAAAAAATTCTTAATACCTTCTTTTTTAAGAGGTTACTTTGATACAGATGGACACATAGGATTCACCAAAAAAATAAATAATTCTTCTCATTTTAAAAAAAATAAAGATTATTATCCCAGAATATCATGTGCAACAGTATCCCAAGAATTATCAAAAGAAATTTCAAATATACTAAAATGTCTTAATTTTAATTTCACACTCTATAAATACAACCCAAAAAAGAAAACTGAAAACTTAAGTTATAATATTCAAATCAGTGGTGTACCAAATCTTAAAAAATGGTTAAAAACAGTTGGTGTTAAGAACCCCACAAAAAACTCAAGAATTTTGATATGGGAAAAATTTGGTTTTTGTCCAACTAATACAACTTACTCGCAAAGATTAAATATACTAAAAGGTACATTAAATCCAAATTCACTTAATGGGCCTGTAACATAATCTGGATAGTGTACTCGGCTTCGGACCGAGCGATCGGGGTTCAAATCCTCGCAGGCCCAATAAAAACATTTATATTCAAAAACACTATTTCTAAACTAGATGAAAAAAGAGGTCCTTCTAAAAAGAAATAGAAAATTAGAGAAAACATTAGAAAAGAAGAAGAAAATAAAAAACATAGAAGAAATAATCTTCTCACAAGCTTTCTCTATAATAGGTGGTTTAACTGCTGGAACAATTCTAGCAATTTACATAGATAAAATTTTATTAATCCCAGGATTATTCATTTTACTCCCAGGGTTCTTAGAAATGGGAAACGCAATCTCAGGTTCTTTATCTTCAAGGTTATCTTCAAGATTATATCAAAGAAAGTTTACTCATTCAATTTTAAACCAAAACATAACAGCATCTTTTATTCTAATTTTAATAAGTAGTACTTTCTTAGGAATTTTAGCTTATTTAATCTCAAAGTTTTTTTTCAATATAAACAGCGTAACTATCATCTTCATCCCAATAATAGCATCAATAATCTCAGGTTTAATTTTATTACCATTAACCTCAAAAATAGTTTTATGGTTATATCATCATCATGACGACCCAGACAATTTAATCGGAGCATCCTCAACAACTTTAGGAGACATAATCAATATTGGAGCAATTTTAATCTCTATTGTAATATTAACATGAAAAAATTAACAGGAACAATAATAAAAGAAAGCTTTAGAATGATTATCTTAGCTTCAATCCTAAGTTCTATAGGAGGAATAGGTTTAGAATTAATCAATGAAAAGCTAATAGCAGTCCTACCTTTACTAATAGTCTTTCCAGCATTAAACAATATGATTGGAAATTTCGGAACAATAGTATCAGCTAACTTCACAACTTTACTATTCACTAATCAGCTAAGAGCAAAATGGAAATCTAAAAAATTAAAACAATTATTACACACTTTATTCACAACTGCATTCTTCTCATCATTATTTTTAACAGTATTAGCATCTCTAATCGCATTCTACAAAGGTTTCCCCTTAACAAGTGAAATATTTTTTAAAGTTTTAATAATAGTCATGATCTGTACAGCAATATTAGTAACTTTAATTTCTTTAATTTCAGTCTCAGCAGGTTTTTACTATTACCATATCAAACAAGATCCAGATAATAGGTTGATCGCTTTATCAACTTCCATAGCAGATCTAGGAGGATTAATTATATTCTCAATACTAATCCATTTAATGTTTTAGCAATAAATTTATAAAAACCCTATTCCTGCTAATACTATGGCAAAAAAAACCTTAGGAATTTCAGTAAAAAAAAGCGAGAACTTCTCAGAATGGTATACTCAGATAGTTCAGAAAGCCGAATTAGCTGATTATTCGACAGTTAAAGGTTGTATGGTAATAAGACCTAACGCTTACTCAATTTGGGAGCATATTCAAGACTATTTCAATGAAAGAATAAAAACTCTAGAAGTTAGAAATGCTTATTTTCCTTTATTCATCCCAGAATCTTTCTTCAAAAAAGAAGCAGAACACGCAAAAGGCTTCAAACCAGAAGTAGCATGGATACAAAATTCAGGAGAGGAACTTCTAGCAATTAGACCAACATCAGAAACAGTAATGTATGATTCATATTCAAAATGGGTAAGGTCATGGAAAGATTTACCCTTAAGAATAAATCAATGGGCAAATGTAGTCAGATGGGAAACAAAAGCCACTAGATTATTTCTAAGAACAAGAGAATTTCTATGGCAAGAAGGTCATTGTGTTTATGAAACAAAAAAAGATTGTGATAAAGAAACAAGAATTTATTTAGATGAATATGAAAAGTTATGTGAAGAATTATTATCAATCCCAGTTTTAACAGGAACAAAAACAGAAAAAGAAAAGTTCGCAGGTGCTCTATACACCTTAAGCATAGAATCTTTAATGCCAGACGGAAAGGCATTACAAATGGGAACTTCTCACAATTTAGGACAAGGTTTCGCTAAATCATTCAAAATTAAATACTTAAACAAAAAAGAACAAGTAGACACTCCTTGGCAAAATTCTTGGGGAGTTTCAACAAGACTAATTGGTGCATTAGCAATGATACATGGAGATGATCGTGGCTTAGTTTTACCTCCAAAAGTAGCATATCATCAAGTAGCAATTGTCCCAATTTTATTCGAAGATTCAAAGAAAAAAGTTCTAAAAAAAGCCAACGAACTTAAAACTAAATTAAAAGCACACAACCCACTTGTTGATGATAGAGACGACTACTCTCCAGGATGGAAATTCAACGAATGGGAGTTAAAAGGCATTCCTATTAGAATTGAATTAGGCCCAAGAGATTTACAGAAAAAACAAGTAGTCTTAGTTAGAAGAGACTTAAATGAGAAAAAACATGTTAAACTTACAAGTCTATCCAAAGAAATAGAAAAGACTTTAGTAGACATACAAAAAAACTTACTAAAAAAAGCTAAGAAACATTTAGAAAAAAATACAGTAGAAGTGAGCCATTGGCAAGATTTCAAAAAAGACATTAAAAATAGAAAATTAGTTCTAGCTCCTTTTTGTGGAGAAAAAAACTGCGAAGAACAAATCAGAGAAAAAACAGATGGAGCAAAGAGTATCAACATTCCATTCAAACAACCAAAAGAAATCAAAGAACCTTGTATCCAATGTAAAGAAAAAGCAAACTTTATTTGTAGATTCGCTAAGAGTTATTAACTAATATCTGTTCTAGTTCTCTATCCTTATCTTTTTTTACAAAATCCATTCCAGCGGCAAGTAGTGCACCAGAAGCAGCACATATAGCAACATAGGCATTTAATTCTAAATCAGTATAAACAGGAGAGAGAAAACCAGCAGCTGCAACAACTTTCAATCCATTCCCTAAAGTTTTGTAATTCATTTTATATATTAAAACAAAAAAACTATAAAAATCTTACTAAAACAATTTTCTCAAATTAGCTATAAATTTCTCTAAAAATCCAACATCTAAAACCTTAAAATGAATCTCTTCACTAATCCTATCATTATTATAAACAAATTCCAAATTAACTATATTCTCTCCAATACTAAAATCCCATCCATTCAAATCAATATTCAAAATGTTATTTCCAGATAAACTCTCGAATTTATCTAAGCTTTTTCCATCAATAAAAACTTCTAAATTATTAATTTCGGGGATTGCATTAACATTGACTCTAATCCTACCTTTAGAACTATATTTAGGATCTAGAACTTCAATACTATTAATTATTAATTCAGGAGAATCGTGAACTTTAATATTAATAAAACTACTAACCACTATTCCATCACCTGTAGCTTTAACAAATAATCTTTCATCAAAATTATCCAGATCAAAAATAAAATCCTCTCTTTTCATCTCATTAATTCCTAATTTCAAAGATTTGCAATCGCTAAAAACACACAGTTCAAACTCTAATGGAACATTACCTTTATTTATAGAATCGCAAGTAATTTTAACATCTTCATCTTTATAATAATCCTTTCTCTCACTAGCACAATTTAATCCTAATTCATGAGATAAAATTTTACCTTCTTCCACAACTAAACTATCCATTTTTTCTTTAGCTTCATTATAATCAATTATATCAAAACCTTTAGCAAAAACAACTTCATCTTCAGCAGTAGCTCCTAAAGAATCTTGAATAATTACAGGAGCATTATATTGAAAACCTTCTTCAATATCTCCGGGAACATCAACTAACCAATATATTTTTTTCTTTTGTAAAGGCTTTAACAAAACACCTCTAGCATTATCCCCATCTAATCCTGGAGCAGAACTAACATAAACTAGACTAGAAACATAAAATGATTGAGTATTCTCAATACTAACTTCTATAGGAACATAACTCCCTTCTCCAACATTATTCTCCAAAACTTTAACATCTAAATCTAAAAAAGAATTAAATTTTTCACCTTTTTCAATCAAGCTAGCATTAACTTCAAATTCTTTATCTTTTATACCAATCTTAACACTTCTCCAAAAATACTCAACACTTGGCTGATTAGCATCATCTCCTTCCATCATTTTTATATGACCAGCATCCACCCATCCATATTGTCCAAAGGTAACATCAAACGGCACCCATCCATATCCAGGAAAATAAACTTCACTCCAAGCATGTGGACTCCATCCCCCAATTACATCACTATGAGCTAATCCGGTTACATATCTCACAGGGATTTTTATAGATCTTAACATACTAGTAAATAAATTAGTTAATTCATCGCAAACTCCAAATCTGTTTTCCAAAACCCAACTACTTTTCTGTACAGTTTTTTCAGTTAAAGTATTCAGATCATATTCTATGTTACTTCTAACCCATTCAGCTATTTTATAAATAGCCTCATAATAATCATCCTCTCCTTCAACAATTTCATTAGCTTTATCTCTTATATCTCTATTAATATCAATAAACTCTTTTTCCTCAATATATTCGAAATGTTCAGTTTTAAATTCTGTAAAAGGAAAAGGAATTGTTTTGTCAATTTTTCTAAAGATATTACTAGTAGTAACATCGGCATCTAATCCATAAATTAACTTCTCATTATTTTCAGTCCATCTAAAATTAACTTGATTTTCTTTATCGTTTCTCGTTTCTCCATCAGATTCTAAATCTAATCTACTAACTTCTTGACCTTGAAATTCTAATGGATGAAAATATAAACTAGCCTCAAAATAATCTAATTCGCTTTGTGTACTTAAATATTCTAAATTTATTTCCCCTTCTATTTCCACATTAGCCGTAATAGAAGTATAAGGAGCTAGATTTTCAGCATTTACAGCTATCACTAACAATAAAAATACTAAAAATATCTTTTTCAACATTATCTTTATAGAATATCTAAAATATAAAAACTTTTACTTCAACACTTCAGCTTTAATTACACTAAAAAATTGATCAAAATCATCTTCTATGATACTGGCACCAACAGCATAATCATGTCCACCACCATAACCTTCAACTCCAGTTAAGGCTTTTTCCAATATTGGAGGTAATTTAATCCTTTTTTCCTCAGGGGCCCTTAAACTCATCATAACTTTACCCTCTTTCCTTCTTCCAACTAAAATTACTTTTCCAGGAAATTTGTACATTAACTCATTACTCAACTCTCCACTAAAACTATATTTACCAGAAGGATAAACAAAAACAACCATTTTTTTACCTTTATTTTCTTCAACAGCTTTTTCTAATAATTTATCATATTCCTTTTTTACTTTTTCAATTCTATTTAATAATAGTTTAGTATTCTCAGTTCTACCCTGCAATAAATCATTAGGATCTTTTACTTTACTTAAAATTTCAATATTTTTATTAACATCTTTAGTAAATCCCTTTAAAGAATAACCAAATATCTTTATTAATTTCCCAACATTAGTATTAAACATAGCTTCCTTTTGATTTTTAAATTCTTTCAATAATTCAGGGTATTTTTTAATAAATGTTTTAACAAAACTAGGTTTCTGATAGTCTGAAATAATACCAATTGCAGCTAACCACATATTTTCTTTAGTTAATTGATAACACCAATGACTAACACACCTATTATCATTTTTATCTTTAAATCTAGGATTATAGTATTTTACACCTTTTATCTCCACAATTGGATGGTGATCAATCCAAATTATAGGAACATTAACTTTATCCACAAAATCTTGCTCAATAATAGGTTTATCTAATACTATTACCAAATCTGGATTATATTTGTCAACACTTAACAAATAATCAGTACCTAACATAGGTTTACCTTTAACTGCAACACCATTTCCTTTATCAAAATGTTTTTTTACTAATAAATAACTAACTAACCCATCAGGATCATCATCATAGAATATTAAAGGATTTTCACTTTTTTCAATTAATTTATGAATTTGTTTTAAAGTTATCATTCAATTTTTTAAGAATATTAGAGTTTTTAAGTGTTTTTTATTTTAAGTGTTGGTATTGATGATTGGGATTTTGAAGTTGAACTTCTTTTGGATTTGCCTCTATTTTTATAGATTAAAAAGATTAAAGCTATAATAATTAGGATTCCTAAGAAATAATAATTTTTGTTGTATCCCCCCTTAGGCTTAAATGGTTTTTCAGAAATTTCCTCATATAAACAATCCGAGGGACAATTCTGATAACTCTCTTTATCCTCACATTTTCCATTAGAATTACATATTTGCATAGTCTTTATTTCAGGGTTTTTTTCTATTATCGCAAATTGTTTAGATAAAGATTTTGTTTTAAGTCCATCACTAGAAGAAGTCATTCTAATCTCATAAATGCCTTCTCTCTCAGAAGACATAACAGAAGGAACAATAATATTTTTAACATCTCTTTCAGGACCGTAAATTTTCACTTTCATTACACTCAACCCTTATATTTCCCTCTCCATTTTCAGGTGTAAATCTAGCATTTATCTTTCTCCATTCCTGACTATTTATACTTCCTAAATTACTTTTTGTCAATTCTTGATTATTTCCCTCGGGACCATAATATACTCTCAACCCACCACATTGACCTTTAACATAAGCAGAAAATAAATATTCTTTATCAACATCCAAATCTATAGAATAAAGATAGGAATTAAATCTACTACGTAAAAGCATTGAATTATCTCCAGAATAACCATCACTTAAACTAACACCATGTTCAGTTCTATCAAATCCAACAGGTTGATTATCTTCAACTTCCTCAAATCCTCCATTTAAAATTAAATTATTATCTCCACAAAACTGTAAACCTTGATTACAAGAAGAAAAACTGACGGCCTTTAAATTTCCACAAAAAAACGAATTCTGACTAGAAGAAGTTTCTACTAAAAACAATATACTAATCACTAACAAAAACAAACCTCTTTTTTTACTGCTAAACATAAAAAATCTATTGTCTAGAATATATAAAAGTCTTACTATAACTTACTAGCCACTTCATCAACTTCTTCTTGCTTCCAACCTTGACCTAGTGCTTGTTTAACTAAATCTTCTTTCTTAAAACCTTTTTTTAAATTGTCATTAATATAATTATAAAGCGGTTTCAATTCCTCTTTAACTTCCAAAACTTTATCAATTTGATTCTGTTTCCAACCTTGACCTAAAGCTTGTTTAATTAAATCTTCTTTCTTAAAACCTTTTTTTAAATTATCAAACAAATAACTTTTCAACCCACTCAAATCTTCTTCAGGTTTTTCTTCTTTCTTTTCTACAGATTTTTCTTCTTTAACTTCTTCCTTTGATGAAGGTTTTTCTTCGGTTTTTTTCTTGGAGAAAATTCCTTTAATCTTATCCATAAATCCTTTCTTTTCCTCTTTTTCTTCTTTAGGTTCTTCATCTTTTTTCTTTAAAAAATCAAAATTTAATTTATCTAACAATCCTTTTTTCTTAGCAAAAACAATTCCTCCAACTAACCCAATTAAAACAACTCCCAAAACACCAAACATTATAACAGTACTACCAACTCCACCATCATCCCTAACACAAATATTATTACTACATTTAGAACCACTAGAACACCTAACATCGCTAGGGCAGTTACCACAATTCTCACCTTTTTCCTTAACGCTATTTCCACATTGAGCAATTCTTTTTACCTCAACTTGACTACTTTCACTTCCACTACCAACAGTCTCAGGAGTTTCAATACTTCCATTGCTATCAACAACTTCAGGACTAGTTACATTACTACTGACAGGACTAGAAACAGATCCAACAACAACTGTCCAAATTTTTTCTTGACTACCAACAACAACTTTTATAGTATTATCTCCTTCAAAAGCAGCATCAAACTCAAAACTCCCATCATTCTCAGGTAACTTAAGTCCATTCAAGAACCATTCAGCAGTTACATTCTCTCCACTAACTGTAAAAGTTTTCTTCTCCCCAACACTAACACTAATAGAACTTTCAACAGGAAAAAAATCATGGCTTGAACTCTGTGGAACAACAATAGCATCTCCAGAAATTGTCAATTCAACATCGTTACTCTCTCTATCATCTGTATCATTATCAGCAATAAATATAACAGATCTTTCTCCAGGAGAATTAGCAGTCATATCAACCTCACCATCAGAATTTATAGCAATTTGAATCCCTTCCAAACCTTTACTACCCGCTTTAAATTTATATTCTAAAGCAGTACCATTATAATAATCATCTAAATCAATTAATTCTTTATTAATCCCAGTTGTTAAATTTAAAGTAGGAATATTAGAAAAATCAATTTCAGTAGAATCAGCTAAAACATTAAAAATGCTAAATAAAAAAATAATTACGATTAAACCTCTTTTCATAAAATATCAGAACATTAAAGGATATAAAAAATTAACCTATAGCTTATCTATTTTCCTTTGTTTAGCATCTTTTCTCTTAAAGTGAGCATTTCTACTAGGTCTTAATTTCTCAGCACCAACACCTTTATGTCTTAAACCTCTAGATTTTCTACCACTTGAAGTTAAACCTCTAAAAGCTTTTCCTCTTCTCTCACTTAATCCACTTAATTGAGAATCTTTCTTAATTTGAGGATGATCTCTATCAATTAAAATAATTTCATAAAATAAATGCATCCCATCTTTTCCAACTTCATAAGAATTTAAAATTTCACAATTTTTAAAATTTCTATTAGCTCTTTCCTCAGCTATTTGTTGATAATTTTTATTAACAATTTTCCTAGCAGTCGCATTCTTACTTCTTCTACCTGTTTTCAAACTACCTCTCCTTTTCCTTCCACCTCGAGAAACTCTAACTCTAGCTAAAATAATACCTTGTTTAGCCCTATAACCTAGATTTCTAGCCCTATCTAATCTAGTAGGTCTTTGAATTCTAATAACAGCCCCTTCTCTTCTCCATTGAATCAATCTCTCAAACCTTAATTGCTTCATTTCTTTTGAAGGAGTTCCTTTCCATAAATCTCTAATTCTCTGATATAACATAATAGAATTTTTAACAAAAACTATTTTTAAACCTTTCTATATGGTTCTTCAGAAAATATTGCATTTTAGCACATAAATTATTTTAAAATCAATAAACATTGTAATACTATGAATTTTGAAATGGTTATAATTTTATTAATACTCCTAATACCTTCATCCATCATAATTTATTTTATAGTAAAAGAAATAAGAAGTATATGTAAAGGTGTAGATGGGCTAATTAAATTTATACAAATCATTTTTCTTCTTGAGTGTTGGGGAACATTTGGATTGATCTTAGGATATTATCTATTCTTTGGTTCTGATGAAACAGTTCCAGTTCTAAGTCTTTTTTTAACAATTGTTGTCGGGTTTTTGGGTACAATAATGGGGCTTTATTTCAGTAAGGAAACATTAGAAACATTGAAAAAAAAGGAATTAACAAATTTACTTAAGAAAATAAGAAAAAATTTAGAAATGCAAAAAAAAGTAAAAAAATGAATAATAAATGTTAACGATTTACCTCATCGATAACGTGATCAATTTGATCTATAACTTCATCAATAGCAGTATCATCCATAAAATCACAAAATTTCATTTCAACACCTCCATATTAAATTTGTTGAGTTATATTAAATTAAAAACATCGCTTATATTTAAATCTTGCTTTCTATAACAACATATAACCCAAACTTGCAATTCCTGCAATTAAGAAACTACTAATCAAACTACCAGTAAATAATACAAAGGATAATACTAAAACTCTACCAATACTAATCCCCATTTCTCTAAATACAAAATATTCAATACTTTTCTTAGATTTGTTATAAGCTAATGCATTAAAGGGAACACTAGCTCCCATATTCGTTAGAGATGCAAATACACTAACAGCTATCAATTCTAATTTAGTTCTAACAAAAATAAAAACAATCCAAGTGACAAAATTACCACTACTAAACCATTTTATTAATTGTCTTTTATCAAAAACATCACTTAATTTACCAACAATATTAACAACTACCAAACTCAAAACTCCCAAAAACGTAAATAAACTTCCCATAGAGAGGTATAAATTCAAAATTGAAAAAACAAATATGGGCCAGAAAACAATACTAACCATTATCTTAACTCCTAATGCTATGTAAGCAAATAAATCTTTAAGACTTCCAGCCTTCAAAAAATTCCAACTCATCTTATAATTTCTTTTAACATCCTTAGTAAACAATAAAGGAATTGCAGAACCAATTAATAAAATAGAAACTAAAACAAATAATAAATTGAAACTAGAAAATGTTAAAACAACTCCTCCAGCCATGGGACCTACTAATCCAGCTAACAAAGCAAAAGAATAAAACCTACTTAACTGCGTTCCTCTCTTACTTTTTTCACTAAACATAGAAAAATCAACATGGAAAGCAATCCAAAACATGCCTTCGGCCATTCCATAAATCAAAGGAACAAAAATAAAAATATTGGGATTAAATCTTAACAAATATAGTAATCCAAAATAACCAACATACAAAGGCATACTAGATAACATTACGTGCTTAACTCCAATTTTACTTGTCAGCTTAGCCCCAATAGGGGTAAAAACAGCAAAAGCCAAAGAATAAATTAAATAATAAAAAATAACATAATTTAAACTATAATCCAATTCTTTAAATAAAAATAAAGGAACAAAAATTCCAATCATAGAAAAAGCAAGAACCCTCAAAACTGCGCTAACGTATAACTCAGTTAGTTCTTTCTTATTCACAACGTATTTTAATATATGATCATGATCCCCATTCATCTTTTATCTTCCTTGCAATTATTCCACTTACATCAATTTTATTACTATCATTATCAATTGTATTACAACTAATCACATTAGCATGTTTCTCTAATTCTTTCAAAGCACCACCTGAAAAAACAGGATGTATAACAAAACAATCAACATCTTTTAAATCCAAATATTTAATTGCTTGTATTAAAGTTCCACCAGTAATAGCCACATCATCAATTAAAACAACTTTTTTATTTTCTAAGTTATACCCTTTACTAAATTTAACATTAAACTCATCTTTTCTTTTCTTATCCAAAACAAAAAATCTCTCTCCTAATCCAGTAACTAAGTTTCTAGAATTCTCATCAGGTCCTACTACAACAACCCCATTATAATTATTTTTAACATACGCTTTTATCAATTCACCAGCATTTACTGAATAAACAGGTATTGAAAAATGTTTATTTAAATCTCTAACATGAGGATCCACGCTAATAATAGAATCCACAGCACCGCTTAAAATTTCACCTAAAATTGTAATGCTAACACATTCATTTTTCTCTTTCCTAACATCTTCTCTTAAATAAGACAAATAAGGAGCAACTAAAATTATTTCTTTAGCATTTAAATCCCTAGCATGGTTCGCAGCAAATAGAACTTCAACTAAAGCATTATTCTGATGAGGATAAAAACTCTGAACTAATAATACTCTCCTACCTTCAACATTTTCGCTAAACTTCATATGCATCTCTCCATCAACACTATGCCTCAAATCTAAATCAAAATACTCTACATTTAATTTTCTAGCAATATCTCTAGCCAACAATTTAGAATTACTCATCCCAATTACTATCATGACCATTAAGAACTATCAGGATTATATAAATTTTTAGTTAGTAAATGCTACAAAAGTTTCTTTCAATCACAATAATGTTTATAAATTTATATTCTAATTTTTAACTAAAATGGATAAATACTTAAAATTAATTTTAGGATTATTAATAGTACTAATAGGACTTTATACATACATAGCTTGGCCAAGCAACTTAACATCTTTATGGACAATAATTAAAGGTTCATTCGGCCTAGGTGTAATCTTTGTTGGATTAATATTCATCTTATTAGGATTTACAGAATAAATTCCCTTAAGCTACTTTGTTTTTTATATTCTTCTATCACATTACTTCTAGCAGTATATTTACTAATATGGGTTTTAAGTCTACTTTGCATATCTTCCAAAGCTTCTTTCAAATTATTAAATCTTCTTACTCTTTGAGTAAAAGCATTTCTTGAAACTTCTCTTAAAATACCAATTCCTAAAGGAACTTCATAATCTTTAATCTCTCTAAAAAATATAACACTAGCTTGTTTTTTTATTTTATTTAAAAATTCAACAACAGCTAATCTATTCGCATAATATGCTCCAGTTACATCACTAGCATATTTTTTTCTTTTAAAATTAATTTCAGAATCCTGCCAATATTTATCCACTCCAACTTTACTTTCTATAACCTCAAAACTCCAACTTCTAGGCAATAATAATATTTCATAATGGTTTCCTAAATATTCGTCACTAAAAACATAAAAGTCATTAATCCAATTATATTCTTTTACTTTCTTAAGCAAATTCTTAGAAACCATATCATCCACAGCAGTAGTACTCCAACGTGAAGGAACTAATTTCCTTTGTTTTTTTATCCCCAATAAACCAGAACTTAACAATTTAATCATAGAACTAACACTAAATCCAAACTTATGTAAATCAACAATTGCATTTTCAGCTTTCAAATGATGATCATCAACAAAATAATCAACTTTCTTAGCAACTTTAACATTTCCACTAATCTTAGCCTTTCTCAAAGGAGCAACATTCCCCAAAGGATTAGTAACAACACTAGTGTTAACTCTTATCTTAGGAGCCTTTTTCAAATTAAATTCGACATCACAAGCTTTAGAAGCCATAGAAACTTCTTGCATCACATCATTCAATTTAGAATTAGGATTTTTAATACTATTCTCAAACCTAGAATAAACTAAACTACTTCTTCTAAGCAAAATATCATCAGAACTTAATTTATTCTTAAACCATTCTTCAGGATCACTCATACCTTTAGAATTTTCATCATGTCCCACAGGACTTAATATTCCACTAAAAACATTAGGATAACCCCATTTACCAACGAAAATATCTGGCGGACTTGCCCCTGAAAAACTCACATTAATATCTTTAGTTTGAAATAGTTTAAACTGTTTCTGCAAAGGGCAGTAATCACTACCATAAAACCTAGGATGCCAACCTTTACAAGATTTACAATAATATCCCTCCATACTAAATATCACCAAACCACACTATAAATGCTTTACGGGGGTATGGCGAGTATGTCGAGTAAAAGAATTTATAAAGGAAAATAATCCAAAAACTAAGCATGAAGATATCAATTTTAGGGGCAGGAAGTTGGGGAACAACAATTGCAATCCTATTAGGAAAAAAGGGTTATGAAGTTTCTTTGTGGTGCAGAAGAAAAGAACTAGCAGAAGAAATAGAAAGGGAAAGAGAAAATAAAGCTTATGTGCCAAATGTAAAACTTCCAGAAAACATAATTCCCTCAAATGAAATATCCAAAGTTATAGAAGACTCTTCTTTAATCATAGTTGCAGTACCAAGTGCATATTTCCGAGATGTAATAAAAAAACTTCCAAAAATAACAATTCCTATTTTAAGTGTATCAAAAGGTCTAGAATTAAATACTTACAAAAGAATGAGTGAAGTGGTAAAAGAAGAACTTGGATCTTTACCTTTTGCAGTTTTATCCGGACCAAATCATTCTGAAGAGATAGTAAAAGAACTCCCAGCAGCCACAACTTTAGCTTCTAAAGATTTAAAATTAGCCAAAGAACTATCGAATCTATTCTCAACAAGTTATCTAAAAGTTTTCCCAAGTGAAGACATAGCAGGCACTGAAACATGCGGAGCTTTAAAGAACACAACAGCAATAGCAGTAGGAATTTGCAAGGGATTAGATCTAGGAGAGAATGCAAAGAGCGCAATAATAACTCTAGGTTTAGAAGAACTAAAAGAATTTGGAAACCTATTTGGAGCAGAAAGTTCAACTTGCTACGGCCTAGCTGGAATTGGAGATTTAATAACAACATGTAGCAGTAAACATAGCAGAAATAGATCTGTAGGGTTACAATTAGCAAGAAATAAAAAATTACAAGACATAAAAATAGAAAATATGATAGCAGAAGGAATCACAACAACAAAAGCAATTTACGAAATCAGTAAGGAAAGAAACTTAAAGATGCCATTAACAGAACAAGTCTATTTAATCCTTTATAAGAACAAAGAACCAAAAAAAGCAATTTCTGATTTATTAGAAAACATATAGTTTTCCAAAAGTCTTTTATATAAAATAATATAATATGGAAATATGATAAAGGGACTTAGTAGATACCAAAGAGTTCTCAAATACATAGAAAAATTAGAAGAAGAAAACCCAAGAAAAAATACCAAAAAGATAAAGGAACTACACAAAAAACTAAAATTCACAGGTTACAAATTAAGATCTATAGAAACAGTAAGAATAATTTCATTGGTTTTATTATATTCTTCTATTACGTCCGCAGTTATCTCAGTAGTTCCTGGATTTGAAAGTTTTTCAGCAAATATCATAAAATTATCAAGCCTGATAGGGTCAACAATTTTCTTAATAGCGATTGCGGTAACATCTAAACTAATGGCACTATATATGATAGACTTGCATCTAATTTCTAGCCAGATGATAACAATTTACTCTAAAAAATGATCCTTACTCTAAGAGAAGTAATTGATTTTATAATTCTAATAATCGCAATAGCATATATATTCACTTCAAATTTTTCACCAAGAACTTTATATTCTAGATTTAATTTTGGAAATTTTAAAACATCATTACTAGCAACATCTCCTGCAGTTTTTTTCCATGAGTTATTCCATAAAATCTTCGCAATGTCTTTTGGACACGAAGCAACATTTCATATCTTCACCCCAGGACTATTAATTGGAGTTTTCTTAAAACTAATCAACTCTCCCTTTTTAATCATAGCTCCAGGTTTTGTCTCAATCCCACCAATAGCTAATGATTTCCAATTTAGATTGATAGCATTCGCAGGACCTTTAGCTAATTTATTATTGTTCTTAATAGCAACAATTTTACTAAAAAAAATTAAAAACTTAAGTGAAAGACAATTAATAGTTCTTCATTTAACAAAAAGAATAAATTTAATTTTATTAGCTTTCAACATGATTCCCTTCGGTCCATTAGATGGAGCAAAAGTATTATTTGGATCTTGATTTTCTTTTAGCTGGCTTTCTTTTCGTTTTAGGTTTTTTCTTAGGTGTTTTAGATTTAGAAGTAGCTTTTTTAACAGGCTTTTTTCTAGGAGGTTTTCTCTTAACTGCTTTCTTTTTAGCTGGTTTTCTTTTAGGAGTAGCTTTCTTTTTTGCAGGTTTTCTTTTAACTGGTTTTTTCCTAGGTTTCCTTTTGGGTTTATCTTCAACATAAGGTTTCTCTATTTGTCTATTTGTCTCAGTAATTTCTCTTTCCAAAGCAGAAACTCTTCTAGAATTATCCTCTTGATCCAAAACATTTCCACAATCGGGACATTTAAAATCATATTCCATAGAATTTTCCAAATTTAATCTAATACATTCATTTGGACATGCAAAATAACTTTTTTGGGTTTCGTTTTCTAGTCTTTTTTTCAAAAGTTCCAACTTCTCTTTCTTAATTTTTAAAAATAAATCATAACCTTTTTTTTGATCGAAAGTCCAATAATAAATATACCAACCTTTCTTCTTATCTTTTTTACGAATAAAAGAAACTAAATTATAAGAATATAATCTATATAACATATTTCGAACTTGATTAACAGTAACTCCTAGTTTATCAGCAATTTTGAACTCACTAACATGCTCTTTACCCTTAATCAATTCAACTAGTTCTATAACATCCTTTCCTGCAATCTCTTCAACTAAGTCTGCAACTGTCTCTGTATCTAAACCCATTCCTTTAATTTTTAACATATGCCTTAAAAAAACTTTCGATTTTGCTATTTTACTACACAAGAATAATAAGAAAACATTTTTATACTAAAGTGATTATTTACACATAAAAAGAGGAGGTGTCCGTAATGGGATTATTTGGTAAAAAGAAAGAAGATTTTAAAGAAAAAATTAAACCGCCTACATTTCCAGGCTTATCAGAACCGTCGTTTCCTAGTTATGAACCATCATTTCCTTCTTCCTCAGATAGCATAAAAAGCGCTGTTTCAAAACCTCTGTTTCCAGAGTCAAAACCAGCAATGGAAGAAGATAAAGCAATTTTTGTACAAATAGACAAATACAAAGAAGCTATAGATACTTTAGATATGATCAAAGAGAAATTAAAAACTTCTCAAGCAATTCTAAACGAATTAAACGAATTAAAAAAGCAAGAAGATGCAGAATTCGCAGAGTGGCAATCTAACATAGAAGAAGTAAAAGAAAAACTATCTGTAGTAGACAACAATCTATTTGAGGTTTAAATGCCGCGGAAAAAACAAACAAGAAAAAGAGCTACTCCAGTACGAAGGAAACCTAAGATAGTTCATGCTCAAGTTAAATCTCCAGTACTAGTAAGAAAAACTATTCTAGAGACAAGCATACTATCTATTGAAAATTTAAAAATTCTAAATAACATTAGACACTTAAAAAAGAGAAAAAATAAATTAAAAGTAGATTTAAGAAAAATGTGCAAAGAAATGAGAGAACACATAGTTCATTTAGAAGATGTGATGCCACACCCAAGTGAAATTGGAATACATGTTCAAAAAGAATCTGAAAAACAATTAAGAAGAACAGTTAAAACAGAAATCGAAAAAGTGCAAGAACAAGAAAAGAAAATGGTGAGAACAACAGAACAAAATGAAAACCCATTTGAACAAAAAGATGAATTCGACTTTGATATAGAAAAACTAAAAGAAAAAATGGGTAAACTTTAATTCTCTAAAATTCCTTTTATCCTTCTAACTCCAGCACTACTACTTTCTTCTTTAACAATTTTAAATTTACCTTTGATCTTAGAAGTATTTTCAACATGAGGTCCAGCACATATTTCTTTTGAATAATCTCCGACAAAATAAACGCTAACAACTTCTCCATATTTATCTTCAAAAATTCCAGTAGCTCCTTTTTCTTTAGCTTCCTCAATACTCATCTCTTCTTTCTTAACATCTAATTTTTCATGAATTTTTTCATTAACTTCATTCTCTAATTTTCTAAGTTCATCATCAGTTAATTTCCTATCAAAATTAAAATCAAATCTTAATCTTTCAGAAGTTATATTACTCCCTCTCTGTTCTATTTTATTGTTTATATGATTTCTTAAAGCTTGTAATAATAAATGAGTAACCGTATGCAATTGTGTTGTCTCATCACTTTTATCTGCCAATCCACTTTTAAAAACTCCTTTAGTAGCTTTTCTACTCAAATCTTGATGTTTCTTAAATTCATCCCAAAAACCATCTTCATCAACATCTAATTTTTTCTCTTCAGCCAATTCAACAGTCATCTCTAAAGGAAATCCGTAACTAGCGAATAAAGTAAAAGCAATTTTACCAGGTAAAAACTTCTCTTTCAAATTGTTAACTTCCCTTTCAAAAACTTTTAATCCATTATTTAAAGTTTTCTTAAATTTCTCCTGTTCTTTTTTTAATTCATTCAAAATAAAAATCTCATTCTTCTTCAGTCCATAACTATCTTTATACATTTCAATAACAATTTTAGCAATTTCTTCACAAATATCTTCTTTAGCATCAATCAATTTACAATATCTCAAAGCTCTCCTAATTAATCTTCTCAAAACATAACCCTGTCCCAAATTACTCGGAGTTATTTTCTCATTTAATATAAATACAGAAGCTTTCAAATGATCTGCAATAATTCTTTCAGATTTTAAGTCATCTTTTTTAGAATTTTCTCTAATAATTTCTAAAATGGGTAAAAACAAATCCGTATCAAAAATAATTTTTTTATTTTGCAAAACCATTGCAGTTCTCTCAACACCAATTCCAGTATCGACATTTTTTTGTTTTAAAGGCTCAAATTCTCCACTTTTTAATTTATTATATTGCATAAAAACATTATTCCAAACTTCGACCCATTTAGGATTTTTAACATCAAATTCTTCAGGCACTTCTTCATCTCCCACCCAATAAAATATTTCAGAATCAGGTCCACAAGGTCCAGTTTCTCCAGCAGGGCCCCACCAATTTTCATTTTTATCCAAGAAAGCAATTCTCTTCTCAGAAATACCTATTCTTCTCCAAGCATCTGCAGCTTCTTCATCTTTAGGAGCATCTTTATCTCCCTCAAAACAACTAACAGCCAGTTTATTTTTATCAAATTTTAAAACATCTACTAAAAATTCATAACTCATTTTAATAGATTCTTCTTTAAAATAATCACCTAAACTCCAATTACCCATCATTTCAAAGAAAGTTAAATGTGTTTCATCACCAACATCTTCAATATCCCCAGTTCTTATACATCTCTGAATATTAACAAGTCTTTTCCCTAAAGGATGTTTTTCTCCAAGCAAATAAGGCACTAAAGGATGCATACCAGCCGTAGTAAACAAGACTGTAGGATCATTCTCAGGAATCAGACTAGAGTTTTTAATCTCTTTATGTTTTTTCTTCTTAAAAAACTCAATAAATCCTTTTCTTATCTCTTCAGATTCCATAGTTTAATTATTAAAGACAAAGTTTAAAAAAGTTACTCAGAAATGCTTTCTAAAAATTTAACAAAAACTTCCTCAGAAATACACTGACTAGCTATACATAAGTTACTTTTACACTCGAAATTATTAGTACAAGTATCACCATCTAAAACAAATACATTTAATTCTTCATCAATATCACAATAAAATCCATTGTTAATTCTCACACCAACATCAATGCAAACTCCTTTAGAATAACAACCATTATCACATTCATTAAATTTAAGTTCTCCCAATGTTACCTCTCCTTTCTCTAAACATCTAGCTTTTCCTTCTTCATCAACACATCCATTCTCACATTTAATAACATCTACTAACCCCTTACTAGTTCCATCTAAACAAAAATATTCATATAATGTATTATCATCAAAACAAAAATCTCTTTTAACAGATTCATCAAATCCAATAACATTTCCTCCAACCATAGGTTCAATTCCTCCATCACTATCAAAACAACTACTAATATAATTTCCAGTAGAGTTCTTAAATTCCACATTGTAAAAACTAACTAATCCTATTGCTAATAAAATAACAAAAAATATATCCACTTTCTTCATACTAGAAAATATTTATTTAATAATATATAAAGTTTATTCAATTATTATCGCAGGCTTCAAGGGTAAAGCTTTCCCATTATCATCTTCTAAAACCTCAACTTCTAATTTAAATTCCTTTTCCAACATTCTTTTATTTCTTTCAAGCAACTCAACTTCTTTCTCTCTTTCTAATAAAACTTCATCAATACCCTTTTTTATCAAAGAAGGAACTAATTTACTAATTTCCTTTTCACGGCCTTCAATCAAAACTTTACCCATAACTTCTTTCATATCTCTACTTCCAACTTCTTTAAAATTTTTAAAAAGTTCATATTTCCAACTATCTGCAACTATCAATTTTATTTTCTTAGGTTCAATTTTAACTAATTTCAAAACAGCATGCACATCACTAACAATCCCAGAAATAAAATCCTCCTCTTTCTCCAAACTCAAATCTATTTTATTCTCTATAACTTCAGGCCATTTAGCTAAAGAAACATAACCTTCATCATGATGCTCATATAATTCTTCACACAAATGCGGAGCAAAGCAACTAAACACAACTAAAAATTTCTTAAAAGCATCATTATAGATTTCCAAACTAACATTCCCTTTAATTTTAGACAAATAGTTAACAAACTCCATTATTTTTATCAAAGCGATATTATAATTAAATTCTTCAATATTTTCTTCAACTTCTTTAATTAATTTATTTATTTTACTCTCTAAATGTTTCTCATAATCTTTACTTTCCTCTTTTACTTTATCTTTAAGACCATAAACTCTGCTCAAAAATCTAAAACTAGCTTCAATTCCCTCATCACCCCATTCCACAGTTTTACTAGGATGAGCCAAACCTAAAAGAAACACCCTAACACTATCCACACCATATTTCTCAACCATATCATCTTGATTAACAACATTACCTTCACTCTTGCTCATCTTAGCTCCATCTTTATACACCATTCCTTGAGTAAACAATTTTGAAAAAGGCTCATCAAAATTTAATAGTTTCAAATCTCTAAAAGCTTTAATAAAAAATCTAGCATAAAGTAAATGTAAAACAGCATGTTCTGCTCCACCAATATATTGATCAACAGGCATCCAGTAATCCATATCTTTTCTATCAAAAGCTCCTTCTTCAAACTTATTGTTACAATATCTCAAAAAATACCAACTTGAATCAAAAAAGGTATCCATAGTATCTGTTTCTCTTTTAGCATCTTTCCCACATTTACTACATTTAACATCAACAAATTCTTTACTTCCCAAAAGAGGATTCCCCTCTCCAGTAAATTTAACATCTAGTGGTAATTTAACTGGCAAATCTTCTTCATCTACAGGAACATACCCACATTCATCACATTTAATCATAGGAATAGGGGTTCCCCAATATCTCTGTCTAGAAATCAACCAATCTCTTAATTTATATTGTGTTGTTACCTCTCCAATTTTTAACTCTTCTAAATAATGATTTATTCCTCCAATAGCTTCTAAATTAGTACTTCCATTAAATTTCTCATCAGAATTAACAATCTTACCTTCTTCAACATAAGCTTTAATCATAGTTTCAGCATCTAAACTATATTCCTCTGGTTCAATAACAATTTTAATTGGAATATTATATTTCTTAGCGAATTCGAAATCTCTTTGATCATGCGCAGGAACTGCCATCACAACACCAGTACCATAATCTGGCAAAACAAAATTAGCAATATATATCGGAATAATTTCATTATTAACAGGATTTATCCCATATCTACCAATAAACATCCCCATTTTCTCTTTATCATCATCTGTTCTCGAATACCTATCCCCTAAAGCTACATTATCAACAAATTTTTTAACTTTATCTTCATATTCAGTACCTTCAACTAATTCCATAACTTTTGGATGTTCAGGAGCATAAACCATGTAAGTAACTCCCCATAAAGTGTCCGGTCTAGTTGTAAATATTTGTATTTCTTCCTCAGAATCCTTTAATTTAAAATTAACTAAAGTTCCTTCACTTCTTCCAATCCAATTTTCTTGCATTGTTTTAATTTTCCCAGGCCATCCTTCTAGTTCTTTAATACTCTCTAATAACTCATCTGCATAGTCTGTTATTTTCAAAAACCATTGCTCTAAATTTTTTATCTCAACTTCATTATGGCATTTCCAACAACTTCCATCTTCAACTTGTTCATTAGCCAAAACTGTTCCACAAGAATTACACCAATTAACAGGGGCTTCCTTTCTCTCAATGAGACCAGCATTAAAAAGTTTCAAAAAAATCCATTGATTCCATTTGTAATAACTAACGTCACAAGTTCTAACTTCTCTATCCCAATCATAACTATTACCCAATGATTTTAATTGAGAAGTAAAATTCTTAACAGCCTTTTCTGTATATTCTTTTGGATGAACATTAGCTTTTATAGCAGCATTCTCAGCAGGTAAACCAAAAGCATCAAAACCCATAGGGTACAACACATTAAATCCCTTTAATCTTTTAAATCTAGCATAAACATCACCAATAGCATAATTCCTAGAATGACCCACATGCAATCCCTTTCCACTAGGATAAGGAAACATCTCTAAAACATAGCATTTCTCTTTCTTAGAATTGTTATCTACCTTAAAGACCTTGTACTTGTCCCATTTTTCTTGCCATTTTTTCCCAATTTCAGTAAATTTACCCATCTTTAAAATAAAAATAAAATAGTTTAAAAATGTTGTTAAGACAACTCCTTTTCTAAGTTTCTTCTTTCTTTAGATTTCATCCTATCTCCATTGATAGTAATTCTATCTAAACTAACTTCTCTAGAGAGAAAATAATTTCTTATCCTATTAATTCCTATATCCTCTCCTCTAGTAGGTCGACCACTTTTGTAATATATAGTCGCATCATATCCATTACGTCCATCTCTACTTCTACCAACAACAGCACCCTTTACATTCCCATTCATTTTTACCTCCAATTTATAGATCCTTCTATCTTATCCAAAATGCGAAACTAAAGAATAGCCTCGCGTTATTGTAATAAAATTAGAAGAGTCAAACTAGGAAAACTTTCAATTCTTTTTGTAAAGTTATCCTTCATAAAATAACAGAAGTAAAAAGAATATATAAAGTTAACTTTTTAAAGAGAAATACTTTCAATTTAAATATGGGCCTGTAGCTCAGCTTGGATAGAGCACTAGAACAATATATGTGGTGAACCTTCTATTTTAAGAGGAGTAAGCTAGGGGTCGAGGGTTCAAATCCCTTCGGGCCCGTTTATATTCTAAATTTCACTCGACATACTCGCCATACCTCCGTAAGGCTTTAATAAGTAAATTCATTAAATGATTCTATGAAGGATGTGTGTGAATTAATAGGAGTTATTATTGGTGATGGTTCTATAATCTACAATTCAAAAAATAGAACGTACAGATTAGAAATAGCGGGTAATGCAACCGAAGATCCTAGATATTTTTCAATGTTAAGCAAAACAATATTTAAATTATCTAAAAAAGAACCCAAAATAAGGTTCAGACAGCATAAAAAAGGTAAGGGTATAACTTTGTATTCGGATAATAAAAAATTTGTAGAGTTTCTTATAAACGAATTTAAACTTCCATTTGGGAAGAAAACCTTCACTATTAGGATACCAAATCAATTTCTTACATGGAAATACTCAAAACATGTAATAAGAGGAATTTTTGAAGCAGATGGTTCCATTTATTTTTCAAGAAGCAAACCAAAGTCAAAGTATCCAACATATCCTAGAATAGAGATAGTAACATCAAGTAAAAATCTATCAGTACAATTGGTAGAAATATTAAGAAAAAAATCATTCAAAGTACAAACAATAAACTCAGATTCCAGAAAGACCATAAAAATATACATTTCAGGAGAAAAGATGCTAGAAAAATGGATAAAAGAGATAGGATTCAGTAGTCCAAAGAATATTAGCAAATTTTTATTCTGGAAAACCAACGGTTATTATATCCCAAAAACTACATTAAAGGAAAGAGAAAGGCTTTTAAATTATATTTAGGGTTCTTTAGCTACAGGGGCTCGTGGCCAAGATGAAATTCGTTTCATGGCACTCCGGCAAGGCAGTCGATATTCCTAAAAAGGATAGCTGAACCTGCAGTTGGATTTGTAGCAAGCGGCGATCATGGGTTCAAATCCCATCGGGCCCTTTTAAAAATACGCAAAAGAACTCGGTCCAATTCTTTTTATATGGTGAATTTCTTCAGGTTTATATTCTTGAAAATCCCTAAAACACCCATTCTTATCTTTATGTCCCACTAAAACAACATAAGGAGGTTCTCTATGTCCTTCTCTATATTGTTCAGGTAAGCTCTCAACAATTCCATCAAAATAGAAAGTATCAATTCTCTTACTCAATTCAGCATCATCAACTCTAGCCTCAACAATTTCATTTTTTTTAAGATCTAATGCTTTTATTCTATCTAATTCCATTTTAAAAAAAGAAATTAAGCAACAGTTTTCTTACCGAAAACTGCCTTCAAGAACAATAGTCCAATTATAACTAAAATTATATCAACAACAACCCAAAATCCAGTTCCTCTACCTTTCAAGAAACCAAAATTACCGCTGCCAACACTACTTCCATTTTCTTCACCTTGAACATTAAAATTCAAAGTAAATTGCTTAGAATCAAAGTTGCTTCTTCCAGCAGGATTAATAGTAACTGTAGCGCTATTTGTTGTTCCAGCTTCAATTTCATTTAAGCTAGCTGTAAAATAAAGATTATTAGCACCAGGATGTAAACTAACTGGTTGTCCAACAATACCTTGTGCCCAACTTCCAATTGGAGTAAAGCTCAAAGTTCCTGTTAAATCTCTATTTCCATCATTTGTAACAATTAAATGCAAATTAGCAGAATCCCTACCTGCATCAATTTGAGTATCTGTACTCAAACTTAGGCTAGCAACAGTTGTTTCAGTTGTAGTTGTAGTACCACCAACACCTTCCTTAACTCTTAAAGTTACAAATTTATTAGAGTTAGTTTCATCCTCATCATCAAAATAGACAATAGGTTGTAAAACATAATCTCCAGCTTTAGCGTCAGCAGAAATTGTAACGCTGAATCTTAGTGTATGATCATTGTCGCTATCCTTATAGTCATCTAAATCATATCTATTTGATTCATAATCGATTTCTAAAGAGTCATCTCTCAAAAGAACATAAACATCTTTTTCATTCTTAGTTCCAATGTTTTCAGTTCTAATAGAAACTTGTGCAGTTTCTCCTGCAGAGATAGTACTTGGTGTTATACTAAAACTATCTATAATAACGTCACGTGTTTCTCTCTCAATATCTATACTATCACTATCTTGAACACATTGATTATCCCCACTTTCATCATCAGCTTTAACATTAACTAATAATAAATAATTATCATCTTTACCTATATCTTCATCATTAGGAATATCAAACTCAAGATCATAATCTTCCTGATCGTCTTCATTTATATCTTGTGTTCCATCAGCATCCCAACAATCAATTTGTTTATCTTCATCTTGATTATATAGACAAATTTCAACTTGTACATCATCTAAATCTTCTGTAGTAGCTTCAACATCTTTAACATCAATCGTAACAGTGTCTCCTATGTTGTAATTATCATCATCAAAATCTAGGTCTCCTATTTTAATTTTTGTTCCATCTCCCACTTCACAATAAGCAGGTCTATCTTTAGTAATAGAAACACTACCACTAGTAACAGATAAAGGAGTAGTTTCATTGTCTGTAGCTGTAAAAGTAAGAACATTAGTTCCATCAAAATCTTCATCAACAAAAGTAAATGTAGCAACACTACCACTTAAAGTAACAGTAATATCACTCTTATTATCAGCTCTAGCGAAAGAGTACGTCAAAGGATTGCTCTCAGGATCTGTAAAATATGAACTAACATCTAAAGTCCATGGAAAATCCCCATTCCAAGTCTGAGTAGGAATAGTAGTAGCATTAGGTGCTGCAGCAAAAACAGCATTAGCTAGCAATAAAAATACGGCAATTAACATGCCACTCATAAAAAACTTTTTATTCATTTTTTAACCCCCAAAGGTAATACTCAATTATCACCAAAAATAAGTATTTAAAGCTTTCGATTAATAGCTACTCTAAAATAATAACAACTATCCAAAGATTTTCTCTAAAATAAAATCAAAAAATCCAACTTCTTCTTTTTTGACTATACTATATAACAAAGTAGTTCTTTTAGTTTCCATACCACTAAGGGGTTTTATCTCAACAATTGCATTATATTTCCCCTCTCTAAAATCCATAATCCTAGAATCTAAATAAATGTTATTTTCACCAGAATGCAAAACAACAGATCTTTCAGGAAGGTTTTGTGCCCAATTACCTATATAGACCACATTCACATTAGCCCTTACATCTTCTCTTCTTAAATTATTAACAATTAAATGAGCTCTAGCAAATTCCCCTGTAACACTAGTTTGTCCAAATACATCAAGTTCAGATCTCTCAAGGTTCTCTTGAACTCCAAATTCATCACAACCACTAACTTTCAAAGATCCAGATTTAGAATTACTTTCATCACCATCATCAAAGAAAACATCAACATCTATAGAATAAGTTTTAGCAGCAACATTCTCAGGAATAGTTAAACTAAATCTTTTACTCTTATCATCATCTTTCCCTTTATAGTCATCTAAGTCAAAAACCTCACTCTCTAAATCCAATCCTAATTCGTCATTTCTAACCCTAATATAAACTTCATCTTCATCCTCTTTACCTTCGTTCTCAACTTTAACAATTAATTCAGCGTTTCCACCACATTGAACAAAAGAAGGACCAGTTTTGATGCTATCTATAACAACATTATGCTTCTCTCTATTCAAATCCAAAGAAACACTACTTTGAATACATTGTTCGTCTTCATCTCCATCCTCATAAGCTTTAACAAATAAAATATAATCGTCTCTATCATCTTCATCTTCTGCAATCTCCAATTCAGATTCAAAAGTTTCACTATCTTTATCATCTATACTCTTCTCATCAACTTCAATATCTTCAACTTCATCCTCCTCATCTAAATTATATAAGAAAGCCTCAACAACAACATCAATTTCATCACTTCCTTCATTGTCTACTTCAACTTCAATATCAAAAGTCTCACCCAGATCAAGTTCATCTCCATCATTAGGTTCTTTAATATTTATAGCCAAATTGCCCACAATACCTTCATCACAAACATCTAAATCATCTAAACTTGTAAGATTAAATGTTTGTCCGCTTTCTCCAACTTTAAAAGAACTAAAATGATCAACATTAAACACCACAACTCCACTAGAAGTAGGAAAATCACTATAGCTAACCACATTACAAAAGTCACAACTTGAAGTAATTTCATTGACATTAGAAGTAAATCCACTATTTTGGAAAATCTGAGGTATACTATTATAACTAAGTCCACTCAGAGTAATTGTTGCAGGCTTGTTCAATTGACTAAATTTAGAAGAATTTATTGCCACAACATTACTTTCAATTTTAACACCACTATCTACATCAATAACATATGTTAAATCAAGAGCAGTATTACCAAAATCAATCTTTCCCTCACTCTTAGCGAAAACTATATTTTTTACACTACTTAAATCGCCTATAGTAGAAAAATCAGTAGATCCACTTCCTAAGAAAGATGTTGTAACAGTTCTATTACTAACAATAATAGTCCAAGTAGGTAATCCAGAACTTATGCCAGTATTATTATCCACAACACTAGCCGTTAAAGAAAAAGTTCCAGAAGAACTTGGTAAATATGTATATTCAGGGCTCAACCCAGTATCATTCTCAATTTCAACTCCATTAACTTTCCAGGTTGTAGTTAAAATATCTCCATCTCCATTATCATTTAAAACAAGATTAAAATCTCTAGAATTTCCAACTTTCAAAATTTGACTCAAAGAAGGACTAAAACTTGATAAGACAGGGTTATCATTAGTTCCTCCAACAGTAATCAAAACAACCTCAGAATCACTTAATCCTCCATCACTAACACTAAGATCAATACTATATGTTCCAAAGAAATTACTTGGCGGAGTAAAAGAAACTGTTGCTGTTGTATCATTCACCTTACTAACACTTGCTATGGAATCATTAGAAGAATAAGTCAAACTTTCTCCATCTAAATCATCCACAACCATATCAAATGTTAAAACAGTATCTTCATTAACAGACTTAGCACCAATACTTGATAAAACAGGAGCTCTATTGCTATTAGAAACTGTCACACTCCATGTGTTAGCAACTAACAAATTCAATTGGTCAGTAACATTAACAATTAAAGTGTGTCCACCAGCATCTGTAAAATTAGGACTATAGGTAAAACTATCGCTATTACTCCCAACACTAGCTCCGTCTAAAGACCAAGTATATGTCAAAACATCTCCAGCACTATCAGTTGCAGTTACATTAAATTCCTGAGAACCATTCTCTAAAATTGTAACACTGGAACTTGGGGAAGATGAATTTATTACAGGAAAATTATTCAAAGAAACATTAAAGACCCTAGTTTCAGTTTTAGATTGGTTTCCAGTTCCATCTCCTGCAATAACATACCAATAATGTAAAACACTATCAACTAAACTAACATTCAAACTTGTACTAGTTGTAGAAGTATTAAAGCTCGGACTTGAACTATTAGAAAAATGAACAAAGTAAGTTATACTATCATTGTCATCATCACTAGAAGCACTCCAATTAAGTATTGCAGAATTGATAGTTACAGTAGTTCCGTTACTTGGACTATTTAATGTAGGTAGAGAAGGTAAATCATTTGTATTGTTAACAAAAATTCCAAAAGTCTGAGTTGTATTCCCCCCATTTCCATCACTAATTGAAACAATAACCGTATTATTTCCAATATCACTATTTCCAGGCAACCAAACAATCAATCCACTAGAGGAATCAATTCCCATTCCTGTGGGGCTTGCAGCTAAAGAGTAAGTCAAAACATCAGTTCCACTAGAAACTTCATTGTCTTTGTCTGTTGCACTAACTTGATAACTATACGGAGAATCTTCAGTAGCATTAACAATAACCTCACTTGTTATATTGGGTGCATCATTAACATTAGTTACATTAAAAATCACTTGCCAAATCTCAGAATCATTATTTCCATCATTAGTAGTCAAATTAACATAAGTGCTTCCAAACCAATCAGCTCCAGGAATATAAGTTAAATTATTTCCACTAATTGAAAAATTAACATTGGTAACATTTTCAGAAGTAGCATTGTAGGTAAAATTAACAACATCTAAAATTTCAATATCTGTCGTAAATTGAGTTAGGTTTATCACATTAGTCCCAGAATCTTCAACAATTATCTGATTACCCAAACTTAAAACAGGAACATCATTAATAGCAGAAACATTAACACTTACTTGTTGAAAATCAAATTGTAAATAAGGATCTCTTAAAAATAAATCAAAAGTAAGATTGCCATTAAAATTCTCTTCCAAACTTGTAATATTCATTATATCATTAACTATACTAACATTAATTTTATTACTTAAACTAAAACTATCCAAAGTGTAAACTAGAGTATCCCCATCTGGATCTACAGAAGTTAAATTAACTTCAACAGAATCATCTTCATTAAAAGTAATTGGTAAGGAGATTGATAAATCTGGCGCCCTATTCTGAACAATAAAACTCTGGAAGGAACTTAAACTACTTCTACCACTAGAATCATTAGCCCTCCATCTATAAGTAACATTTTGTTGGTTAGAAAAATTGCCATCATCTATAAAAAAATAAAACACATTGCTATCATTATTAATCCCTTTTGTATAATTTTCTAAACTTCCATTAAAATCACTCTCAAAAATAACGGCGTCTAAAAACACATCGGTTATAGTCGCATTCAAATAAACAGTATCATTATTATAACTAGTTCCAGGAGTTTTTTGTAAGTTAGAAATTAAAGGTGGTCCAACATCAATTGAAAATTTTCTTATCTCAGATCCACTGCTATTTATTTCTCCATCATTAGCCAAAACTCTCCAAAAATAACTTCTACTTTCATTAGGAAATGTTACTATACCTCCAGTTATATTATCAGTTTCAAAAATAGAAGCGTTAACAAACATTATATTGCTCAAAGAAGATTCATTCCAAACTTCTAAAGAATAAGTAATGTTATCTATATCACTATCTGTAACATTACTCCAATTCAATTCAAGATTAAGATCATCTAAACTAACCTGAGAATTGTTTAATAATAAATTCAAAACAGGAGTACTAGGAACAGAGTTTAAAATAGTTAAATTGTCACTAAAAATACTCCCACTACAAGCATAATTAGGAATATCGCAAACATCTACACTAAAACTCCAATTCTCTCCTTTAGTTGTATTACTAGCGTTTAATACTTCCAAAGAGATTGAACTAGAATTAGTTAAATTTCCAAATGTAAACTGTTCAATTCCATCTTTAAACCATGAAATGTTATAAACAACTTCATCTCCCTCAATGTCGCTTCCAATTGTAAATTCAGCAACTAAATTATTCAAAGTAACATTATCATCACTACTAGAATTTATCTTCAAACTATTTGCATTATTAGGGTCATCGTTAACAGAATTAAGATGTAAATTAAATTCATCTTGTGAAATTCCTCCATCCTCATCATAAACTATAATTGAAACATTCGCATCTCCAAACTGATTAACGACCCCTATCCAAGAGAGATTACCAGTATTATTATCTAATTCTAAAGAAACTAAATTAGTGTTATTGTTAATATAATCATAAGTAAAATTATCTTTATTAGTTTCAACATCCCAAGCAAATCCACTTAAATTAAACTCCCCTTGAATATCTTCACTTCCAACTTGATCAGTAATATTATCCCACCAAGGATTATCATTAACAGAATTTAAAGTTAAAACAAATTGTTCTGAATCCTGTCCTCCATTTTCATCTCTTACAGTAATATTAATCGAAACATCTCCCGTTTGATTTGTTAAAGAAGTTAAAGTAATAATTCCCGTAGAATTATCCAAACTTAAGCTAATTTTAGAAGAATCAGAATTATTAAAATCATAAACTAAATTGGCATCTAAAGTTTCTAAATCTGTTACGTTATTTTGTAAAGAACTTAAATTTAAAACTCCAAAATCTTCACTCAAACTAAAGTTGAAAATATCTTCAAAGTGAGGAATAGAGTTCTCAAAAACATAATTTTCCCCAACAAAAATATCTCCCCCAGAATTAAAATCAGTTCCGTTTGTAAAATTAACACTCCAAGTAATATTATCTCCAATATTATCCCCCGTAAAATTATTTTGGTCAACAAAAACTGTTTGGTAAGTGCCATTACTAATATTACTAATATCTAGTTGGAACATGACCACAGAATTATTATACAGAATAATAGAAGCACTTCCATTAACTCCATCACTATCCAAATATAAAAAATTCAAATTAATAGATTGATTAGTAAAATTTCCTCCATCAAAAACAGTAGAATTTGTAACTAAATTACTTGGATCATTTGGGATAGCCATAACAGAAACTACAGCGAAGAAACTTAGAAAAGTAAGAACTAACAACTTAAAATTAATTTTATCCTCTATTTTTTTGAAGCACCCCATTAGTTCCCCCTTAGAAAAATAAAATCCTAAATCTTATTTAAGGATTATTATGATGTAATATTCAAAAAAGAAAATACCGAATAAAAAAGATTAGTTACTTTTCTCTAAAATCCAAAGCAATAGAATGAATACAATGTCTCTTTTAAAATAGGAAATTATTTCTTATATTAGATTATATCAAACTCTTAATTTTAGCCTTTACTTTCTTCCATTCCAAGATTACCAAACCAATTCCAAAGCCTAAAAAGCCACCAGCAACCAAATCACTCGTGTAATGTACTCCTAAATAAAGTCTAGAAAAAGCAACCATCGAAGCTATTAAAACAAAAACCCATTTTAAATTCGGAAATTCCCTATTCATAAATGCAACTGCAGAAAAAGCGAGGCTAGCATGAATACTTGGAAATCCATATTTATCTCCAAAACTCCAAAAATTGGTTTCTTGCCCAGTAATAGAACCAGACAAAGAATTCAAAACGGCAGCAACAAAACTATAGCTTCCTTCACTCAAAACTCCTCCTTCTGGTCTTTCCCTCATTATTAAGAATTTAAGTCCAACACTAATCAAATAAGTTAAAATAGTAGCAATAACCAACAAAATAACACTCTTTTTTTTTGATTTCACTAATACAAATAAGTAAATCCCCAGTGCTATCATCCAAGAATAAGAAACTATCTTAAAAAACTCAACAAAGAAATCAGTTTTAAGCAGATTAACAAAATTTAAAATCCTAGAATCAAAAATAAAACTCAGGACCAATAAGAGTAACCCAAAAATCCAAATCTCTTTTCTCATATAACTCAACAACAAGCATTTATTTAAATAATTATTCTTTATATCCTCTTATGAATTATTATCGAAATCTAATTTTTAGAATTTTAATCCCTTTCATTATTTCATACGAAATCATACAAGAAATAGCTTTATATTTAACAATAAACGCAACTCATTTAACCCTAAAGTTCTTCAATCCAAATACTTTCTTAATAGGAGATTTTCTTTCTTTCAATGAAACTTATATTAAATTAATTCCAGCTTGTGCAGCAGCTTCAGCATACTTCTTATTACTATTCCTAACAGTATTCACAAAAGACATTAAATTAAAGACAGGATTAAAAATATTTTTCCTAGGATCTCTAATAATATTTATTACAAATTTGCTAAGAATCATTTTACTAGTTATAGTTCTTGATAAGTTTTCTTATAATTTATTTAACACATTACATTTATTTTTCTGGTCAATAATAGCTTCTGCATTAGTGGCAATAATTTGGATATTCTTAACAAAATTGTATAGAATACGATCGATCCCTGTTTACTCTGATTTAAAATATCTAATAAAGAAGACAAATCTATATAAATAAAAACAGTTTCAATGAAAACATGAAATTATCTATTGATACTGAACTAGAAGAGATAGCTGAATTAAGAGCTTCAATCGCAATCATAGAAGATGCAATAAAAAGAAGAGAAAATGCTGGTGAAGAAAGTTCTGAAGAGGAACAACCATTAACACAACATATGGAACAACCTTCCGAAGAACCAGAACAAACTTCCCACGAGGAACCTCAACAAGAAGCTCCAAAAACAGAAGCTCCTTCAGTTGATTTATCTGCTCTAGCAACTTCAGATTACGGAGAAAGGGTTGAAAACAGATCTATGGATACAGCACCAACTCCACAACCTAGTGCACCTCAACAAGACAATAAATCTATTGTTAAAAATATAATCCAGACATTAAAAGATAGAAACAGTGGAAATCCAATTCAAATGCAAGATATCATTAATTTAGCTAAAGATAAAAGCATAAATGAAGAAGAAACTAGAAAGCTAGTGAATGAATTACAAAGCTCTAGTTCTATTTGATTTTCTTTTTTTAAATAAATAAACTAACAATATAATCAATAATCCTATTAGAAAAGTTAGTAAACTAAAATGTGTATCAAAAAAATCTATCATTAAATCACCAAAATAAATTATAATAATAGCTTCCAAAGAAAATCTTAATCCCCTACTAAAAAAAGAAGCAATAACAAATTTCTTAAAATTAATATAAAAAACTCCAGCAGATATTGCAAATAATTTATAAGGAAGAGGCGTAAACCCTGCTATGAATATAGTTCCAAACTCGTATTTATTGTATAATCTATGAACTCTCTCAATTTTCTCTTTCGAAAAATATTTACTCAAAACAGCATGTTCTCCAACATACCCTACCAAATAGCCAAAACTTCCACCAACAACACTACCCATTGTAGTTACAAAAGCAAACCACAAAGCCTTATCCGGTTCGGCTAAAGCAAAAGCTATCAACAATAGATCAGGAGGGACTGGAAAAAAGCTTGATTCCATAAAAGCAACTAAAAACAATCCAAAACTTCCCAAACTACCAAAAGTATCATGAGTCCATTTTATTAAATTACTAACAATCGCCATAGGATTAAAGAATTAAGAAAATGTTTAATAAGTTATTCTTTCTGAAACACCATAATGTCCTCTTTCGTTAATTTTTTACCTTCTTTTAGTTTCTCTTCAACTTTCTTAACTTTATTTTGAATAAATTTATCTTCTCTTAATTTTTTCTTCTTACTTCTGTCTTTCTGAACTCTATCAAGTTTTCTCCTAGCTTCTCCAGCGCTTTTTAATTTACTTTCCAAGAGGCTCCCTTTCTTAACAAACTCATTCTTAAATTTTAAAAAATTAGCAAAGGCATCTTCTTGTTCAGTATTTATTTCTTTTATCTTCTTAGAGAGTTCTGTTAATTTTTTGTAATCATTCTGACTTTTTTTAGCTATTTCTTGTATTTTTTTATGAAAAATTTCAGCTTTTGTTTTATATCTTTTAATATCCACAGAAACTTTAGAAGAACTATCAGAATTATTTTTAACAACTTTATACTCTTTCTTTAATTTATTAATTTGCTTCATAATTTGCTTTTCTTTAGTCAAACTTAAAGCTTCAGTTTCAATACTAGTTTCCAATTTTTCGATTTGACTCTTAACAAATTTATTATCCACATTATCTTTAGGACTATCTAATTTCTTTATTTTGCTAATATTTTCTTTAACTTCTTTATTATTTCTATCTCTTTCTTGTTTTAATTTTTTGATTTCTTTAGTAGCTATTTCTTTTTTATCCCTTAACTTCTTAACTTCGTTTATAAGTTTTAGAACTTCACCTTTCAAATCCTCTTTTCTCTTAAACCACTTTTCTTTTTCAACGTTAATTTTATTTAATTCACTTCTTAAATTAGAAATGTCTCTACTCAAAGAACTAAAATCTTTTGATGTTTTTTTACTTGCACTTTTTGACATTTTATTGTTACGATACGTCTGATAATTAAAAAAAGAGAAGGTTAGCCAAATAAGGCGCCTAATCCAGCTGCAGCTTCTTCTTGACTCTTTTTGTCATCTTCTTCTTTCTTTTCTTCTTTAGCCTCTTCTTTAGCTTCTCCACCAGCATCTCCACTTGGAGCACCAGCAGCAACAGGTGCAACAACAGCTTCTTTTATAGCAGCTTCAATATCTACACCATCTAAAGAAGCGACAAGAGCTTTAATTTTAGCATCATTTACTTCTCCACCAGCAGCTTGTAAGATCTTCTTAACACTATCTTCATTAATTTCTTTTCCAGCTTTATGTAATAACATAGCAGCATATACTTCTTCCATTTTTATTGTCCTCCTTGATCATTATCTTTCTTCTTTTCTACTAATTCATGTATACTAGGAACATCATCTGTTTTAGTTTCTTCTTTTTTCTCTGCTAATTCATGCACACTAGGTGCTTTTTCTTCTTCTTTCTTTTCTTCAAGATTCTCTTTATTTGTTTCTTCTTCTTCCTTTAATTTCTTCTTCTCAGCCAATTCTTCAGCCGTAGGTATTTCTTCTGTAGTATCCATTTTCTTCTCATCTCCTTCGTCATTTTCTGTAGAATTTTGCTCTTTTAAACTTTCCTCTTTTTTAGGTTCTTCCTTCTTCTCTTCTTTAGATTCATCAGGAACGTCCTTTACCAAATTTTTAACATTTCCAGCTTCATTCTCCGCCTTTGCAACCATGCCTTTAACACTATCATTGGTTATGATTCCAGCTTTATCTACTAATGATTTAGCTTCGCTCTCAGCCTTACTTAATAACATTTGAATATTGTCTTTAGTTACATATCCAATTCCAATAGTTAATTTAAACGCATCTCCTGCAATTCTCTTAATCTCATCAACATATAAACTTTCATCGAAATCTAAAATATCTTTATCTAAAATCAATCCATCTTCATAAGCTGCAACTAAATTTAATCCTATTTCCATAGGTTTTATGTCCAACTTAGTTAACAAATCTGCAACTTTATCGTTAACCTCTTCTCCCTCTTTAACAACAACTGCATCTTGCTTAACAACAATCTTACCTTCTTCAACAGTGGCTTTAATTCCTAAACTCCCTAGCTCTCCAATCATAGGTCCAGGAGCAAATGGGGTAGGTCCAGCATTAATTTGTAAATCTTTAGGTGCAATCTGCCCAGGTTTAGCAGCAACTTTAGATTTATTTTTTCTCAAAAAACTTGACAACTTAAACGAATTGTCTTTAGAGAATATTAACGCAGGCATAACTTTTTCTAAATGTGGAATGAAATCTTGAATACCTTTCTTTTCTTTTAAATTTTGTAACGCAATCCTTATTAATCTTTTTTTAGAAACTTTAATTAAACTACCATCTAATTTCTTCCTCATAATTTGTAATTGAGGACTAGGTAAGTTTGTTAGATCAACTAAAGCAATAGTATTATATTCGGTAAATAATTTTTTTAATTCCGCAACCTCTTTCTTCTTTTCATCAGAAACATGAGCTTCTCTTTTTGGTGAAGGCTTCTCTTCTATTTTAGGCATAGATTCTTTCTTTTCTGTTTTTGCTGAATCTTTTTCTAAAAGGTTCTCTTCGATTTCCACTTTTTCAACAATTTCACTCATCTTTCTTCTCCTCATCTTTTGATGAAGGTTTTTCTAAAAGCTTCTCTTCTTTTGGTTTCTTCTCTTCTACTTTCTTTTCCTCACTAGGTTCTTCTTCACTTGTTTTTTTAGCACCAATCAATAGAGGTTTCCCCATAGTCAATTTCAAAATAGTAGATTTAACATTATGTTCATGATGCGGTAAAGAATTAGAAATTGTATCGTAAATATGCATTATATTATTAGTAATTTGATCATCTTCCATATCTTCATAAGCAACTTTAGTTTTAATTATAAGTTCGTTCTTACACATAATTCTAACACTCTTTCTAAATTTATCAACTACAGGTTTTAATTCTGCGCCCGGTGGAATAACTCCTCCAAATTTAGGATTAGGCATTTTCGCTAACGGACCTAAAGTTCTACCAAACTTAGTAGCTATTAATCCCATTAAATTAGCTTGAGCAACAAAAAAACTATATTCTCTTCCTAATTTTTTAACTTGTCTAACGTCATTCCATTTTTCCAACTCAGTTTTACCAATTACTTTGTCACAATCTCCCTCAGATTTCTTAATAAATTCATCTCCAACAATAGCACAAATCTTAGGTTTCTTAGTAAAGCTATTAGGTAATGTAATAAACAAATCAATAGGATTTTTCTTTAAATCAATATTCTTAAAATTAATAATTAAGTCAACAGCTTGAGCAAACTTCCTTTTCTTAGAATTCTTCTTTACTTGTTCTAAAGTTTTTTTTACTTGATCTTTGTTAACCATTTAACTCCTCCTACTTTATGTAGTATAACGGAATAATATTTTGTTAAAATAAGCGTTTATAAAATTATCTATAGTTTAATTTAAATCAGGATTTCCAGAATACCAAGCCAAGAAAAATTCAGAATTTTCACCAGGGTAAGATTCAACCATTGCCCTATATGTTTTTCTATCTATACTCTCAAACTTATTATCCCCATCAACAGTTTCATATCGAAGAGCTTCTTCAGAACTTATTTCTACTTCAAGATCTTGCCTTCCAAATTCTCTTCTCATTCCATCTTCTGATTCCTCTAAAATAAGGCCAATACTAGCTGTTACGAAATGCTTTCCTTCTCTTCTTATAACCCCACCTGTCCAACCATTAAAGATTGCTGTACTTCCAGGAACTTCTTGTAACGCATCCATTTTACAAATTAGGAAATTTATGCTTTTTAAACCTATCTATAACACCTATAAACATAAAGTGTCTCTTTAGAACTAATTTTTTGCGCTTCTAATTCTTCAAAATTAAACTTATTTTTCTTAATTATAGAATCAACTTTTTTCTTATCAGTTAAGCTACTAAATAATAACAAAATACTACCTTTTTCTTCTAAAAAACAATTAACTTCACTAAAGAATCTTTCAATAGTTTCCCAACCCTTTTTACCACCAAATAAGTCTCTATTATCCTCAAAGCTTAATTTAGGATCTTGAGGTAAATAAGGAGGATTAAAGATTATAATATCAAATTTTCTAAAAATATCATTAAATAAGTCTCCTCTTTTAACATCTAATTTCTGCTCTCTACAAAAATCAACAGCTTCTCTGTCTATATCAACACCCTCTACTCTAGAAGTGTTATCTAAAGCTATTTTCATAAGAGCCCCGCTACCACAACCTATCTCTAAGACCTTATCTCTAGCGAATTTCTTTACATATTTACCTAGTAATTGGGTATCTTCTCTTGGTTCATACATCATACCATAAAAGTAGATTTAACCCTTTTTAAGGTTGTCTAAATGTTCAAAATACTCCTTTACTCTAGAAACAATACTCTTCAAATAGAACCTCTCAATCTTCTCTTCAAACAAATTTAGCAATTTTTCATTCTCTGTAATCCTATAAATATTGCCACTTTTCTCAATTAAAAACAAATCCTTTAATCTTTTTAATTGTCTTCTAACATTACTTCCAGCAATACCCTTTAAATCCAAATTATTCTCCTTCCTACACTCTATAACCTTATCCGGAACAGAATTTCCATCAATTTCTTCATTATCTAAAAGAACACAAAAAACATCAACAATAACATCTCTAGAATCTCCTGGTTGTAATAGTCCAACACTCAAACATAACTTTTTTACTAACTCCCTTTTATCCATATCATATGGCCTTTCATATTTTCTCAAAGTTATTTCCGCTAAAGGAATACTTTTTGAAACATTACTCTTCACTTCCATCCTCTTTTTTCATCTCCTCTAATTTTTTGTCAACAAACTCTTCTCTCTGTTTTAAAAATTCCATCCTATCACTAGAATATAAGTCTCTATTTTCCCCTAAAAACTCTTTCTCAAATCCTTTCATTATTCTAATAATATCTTTTTCCACAAAAATTAAGAATTAACAAATTTATTTAAGCTTTTCCTAGAAAATGTTTTCAAACTCATAAATCTTTATAAATTATTTAAAATAAAATTATTTTATGACAACTTTAATTGCATGTTTATCAACTGGAAAAGGAACTTGGGGCCATGTTTCCCAATTATTAAAAGACGAAAGTTTTGAAAAAATAATCTTAGTTACAAATGAATTCGGAAAAGAAAACTTTACAAAAAACGATAGAACAGAGTTAGTTGTTATAGATCCAAATCAAAATATTAAAGAATTACAAAATGATATTCAAACAAAACTAAAAGAATTAATAAAGGACTTAGAAGTCTCGTTAAATATAGTTTCTGGTTCAGGAAAAGAACACATGGCTTTACTATCCGCATTATTAAAACTAGGTTTAGGGATTAATTTAGTTGCTGTAAATAAAGAAGGTGTTGGAGAAGTATAATAAAATTTATATCCTTTCAAATATTTTATTTTAACATGTCAGATTTATTCAAAGATATTCTAAAAGATTCAGAATCGTTATTCAAAAATGAAGTAGCTCTAGATCCAGAGTTCACTCCTAAAATAATTCCATTTAGAGAATCTGAAAATCAATATGTTGCAACTTGTATAAAACCTTTATTTCAAAAAAGAAATGGTAAAAATTTAATCATTCACGGTCTTCCAGGCATAGGAAAAACTTTAGCGACTAAAAATGTTTTAAAAGAATTAGAAGAAGAAACAGATGACATAGTCCCAGTTTACATTAATTGCTGGAAAAAAAACTCAACATATCAAATAATTTTAGAATTCTGCAAAGCCCTAGATTATAAATTCACACAAAACAAAAGAACAGATGAATTAATTTCCATCGTAGTTGAAAAATTAAATAGAACTTCCTCAGTTTTAATCTTTGATGAAATAGATAAAATCCAAGAACTAGACATACTATATAACCTAATTGAAAATTTATATAGAAAAACTATAATTCTAATAACTAACGAACAAGACTGGTTATTTGGATTAGACCAAAGAATAAGATCCAGATTAATGCCTGACCAAATAGAATTCAAACCTTATACTTTAGAAGAAACAAAAGAAATATTAAAACAAAGAATTAATTACGCTTTTCACACAAATACAATTTCTTCAGAAGATTTAGAAAAAATAGCTTCCTCAACATTTAATTCTAAAGATTTAAGAGCAGGTTTATTCTTACTAAGAGAATCCGCAGAGATAGCAGAATCTCTTTCTTCAAAAACCATAGATTCTGAACATGTAGACAAAGCAATTTCTAAAATAAGTAATTTCCAAAAACCAGTAGAATTAGATGAAGATGAAAAATTAATCTTAGATCTAGTTAAAACAAACCCAAATAAACTAACACCAGAATTATATGAAATTTATAAAAAGAATAACGGCTTTAAATCAGAAAGAACTTTCCAAAGGAAGATAAAAAGTCTAGAAAAGTCGAAATTAATCAAAGTAGATGAAATAGAGAACATTCAAGGCCGTTCTTTTAAAATAAAACCCTTAAACGAATTCTAAAGCATATACTCTAAAATATATTTTACATTCAAACGACATACTCGCCATACCCCCGTGGCCCTTTTAAAGCCCCCAAATTGAATAATAGTTATGGAGGTGGTGTTAATGTTTTTCAAAAAAAAACGTTATTTAAATTGGTCAGAATACAAGGATCGAATTTCTAAAATCGAGAACTTGATGTTCATGACATTAACAACAAAACAAGCCGTAAATAATCATTGGCAAAGGGAGGGTAAAAAATGGTAGCCCTCGATCATGAAACAATAGAGCAATTATTCAGTCGTCAGATACAAAACTTACCAAAAGAGAGGTGAAAAAATGAACATTTATTCAAAAAAATCGGTTGATCAAGCATTAGAAAATGATGAAATAGAGGGTTTAGACGAGGCTTTTATGCAAGGGTTTTTCCAAGCCTCTTGATTTTCATTTTCCATGACATTTTTAGAATCATTCAAGAAAAATCCATTTGTATATTCAATAATTTTGTCTATAGGAATAGCAGTCTTATTTGTAAATAACATCATACAACTTTTTGACTATATAGAAGAAAATAATGGGGTAGTTTTATTAACTTTGATATCTTTCTCTATTATATTAATTTACATAGTTAGTTACAAAGAAGAGGTGTTCAAATGAAAAAGAGAGAGATAAGTTTAGCGGACGTAATGCTCTTCCTATTTATCCTAGCTATTGTGGGAAGAATTTTCAATTGGTGGTAATTCAATCCATTGCAATGAATAAAATAAAAAATTGGACGAAACACAATTGGGAAATAATAGTTGTAATAATACTTATTAGTTACATAGCGTATATAATCATAAAAGCATGAAGAAAAACATTTAAACCAACTAATCTAACTTCTATCTATGAAGATATTAGCTTTTACAGATCTACATGATAATAAAAAAGCAATTAAGAAAATTATCAAAGATGCTAAAGAAGAAAATCCAGATATTTTAATTTGTGCAGGAGATTTATCTAATTTTGGAACTAATTTTAAAAAATTATTATTGGAATTCAAAAAAGCAAAAACTAGATTATTAATTATCCCAGGAAACCATGAAACAGGAGACCAAGTAAAAAACGCTTGCAAAAAAACAAAATTCGCAATTTCAATTCATAAAGGAATTTATCAGCTAGGAAAATATTTATTCATGGGTTATGGGGAAGAAGGATTCGTAAAAGAAGATAAAGAATTTGAACACTTAGCAAAAAGTTTCAAAAAAGAAATAAAAAAAGATTCGAAAGTGATTCTAGTAACACACGCCCCACCTTATAAAACAAAATTAGATTACCTAGAAACAACTAAAGATCACCATGGAAATAATTCTATAAGAAAATTCATAAATTTAACAAAACCAATTTTAAGTATCTGTGGGCATTTACATGAAAACGAAAACAAAATAGATAAAATAAAAGAAACTATAATTTTAAACCCAGGAAAAGGAAAAATAATTGAAATCTAATCACTCATAAGCAACTAAAGAAATTGTCTTAATCCAAGACACCATAGCTTTCATCTTTTCCATCATACCACCAACTAAAGCAAGTTCACTATTTTCCACAAATTTATTACATCTTTCATGCAATTCATCTTTTCTAAAATTAACATCGAAAGCCAATTTCTTATCACTTTTATAATAAGCCTTCATAACATCCAAATAAGATTTCTCTATATCTATATACAAATTACATAACTCCTCTTTCTGTTTTTTATTAAAATCAATAGCATCTAAAAACCTAGCAATTCTTTTAACTTCATCTCCAATGCTCTCTAAATTCATAACTATATACCAAGTATGTAATAACCTAATTCCACTCAATTCAACTTTTCTAGATATTTCTGGATTGTTCATTGCATTTTTTAATATCCTCTCCAACATAAAACAAAGTCTATTAACATCAACATCTCTCTGCACAACCGCACTACAACTATTAGTACCAACACATCCAATAGAATCTCTCAACATACTCCTTAAAATAATATCAATTCTCCTAATAACATCTTTAACTTTAACGTCATCGACATTCAAAAAATTTTTAGCAACAATCTTATCACTTGTCTGTTCAATTATTTCCACAGCAACAAAATTATTTATCGTTCTCCTTATTCCCTCAGACAATCCTATAATATTATTTCCAGTTAAACTAAGAATATCTACCCCATCCGTATATGCTCTATATATTTCTTCAATAATAACATCAAGATTTTTACCACTTGTATCTATTAGAATTTTCTTCTCTTTTTTTTCTTTTTCTAGTTTAGAATATACGATTAGTTTAGAATTCCCTTCTTCCTCTAAACAAACCACATCCCCTTTACTTAATTGATTTCTCTTCAACCAACTTCCTGGCACACTAATAATGTAAGAAGAGTTTCCAAACTTTATAAGTTTTCGAAATTCCATAAACACCCCACTATATACTGTATATAGAACAAGTTTTTATATATAAAGATTTCTCACAAACCCAAAGAGGTGATTAAAATAGACGACATTTTAGACGATGAAGAATTATTAGACGAAGATTTAGACCCCGCCTACGGCTCAAAAAAGAAATTAGAAAAAGCAGTTGATGATGATGAAATGGAAGCAGAAGATGCTCTATTCATGGAAGGTTATATGGAGGAAGACGAATAGGTTAAAAAACTAATCTGATTACAGGGCTAAAAACAAATCCAAGTAATTTTAAAATGAACGGCATGAGTCCTGCAACAATCAAACCTAAACAAAACACACTAACAACTGTCCAAATCTTTTTTGCCTTTCTTTCATTTTTTACAAAAAATAACGCAGCTAAATAAAACATTCTACCGCCATCAATTGGACCTAAAGGTAACATATTAAACATACCAACAGCCAAATTAATTGTGAATATCCAATAAAATAATAAATTAATCCAAGCTAACACTCCGCCAACAGCTCCAAATCCCTCTTTATATCCAGAAGAAACAATTGTTGGAACAACTCCCAAGTAACCTCTCTCTTCTTTCCAAAATTGAAGTTTATCAGTAGCACTTATAGGTCTGGCAGCAGCAGTTATAGAATAAGAAGAAACATTTGTTATAATATTAATATCATCTCCAGGCTTAACACCTTCTAAAGTTTTTAAAAACCCTTCAATATCTTCTATTACAATATTATTAACATTCAAAACTTCCTCTCCAGCATTTAATCCACTTAAATTAGCAGGAAAACCTTCATGAACTCCAGCAATTAAAACTCCTTCACTTTCAACAGTCATACTAGAAACAGGAGCAACTACAAAAATAAATAATAATAAGAAAACAGCAGCAGTTACATAATTTGAAAAGCTTCCAGCAGCAAGCACTTCTAGTTGTTGTCTGGTACTTCTTTTATTCAATTGTTCTTCATCTGGTTCAACAAAAGCAGCAGGAACAACGGGCAATATAACACTCAAAACTGCAAACCCACTAGATTTTAATTTTATATCATGCAACCTAGCTAATAACCCATGACTAAATTCATGAATTCCAGCCAAAATAAAGATAGAAATTATCCAATGCCAAAAACTTAAAACAGGAATTCCAGGAACTGTTTGTATCCCAGGTAATAATGGAGCAATTGGTGTAGGATCTCCCCTAAATAAGAAATCAAAAACTTTAACAGTTAACACAATAAAAATCAAAGCCATAGACAAATATCCAAATACAATGCCTAAAAAACCAAAAACAGCTGTAGATTTAGGAAATTTCTTAGCAATTTTATCCATTAATTCTAATCCAATTTTAGTTTTATACATTAAAACATAAATCAAAGGAAAAGCAATTTTCTCTAATTTTACTTTGTCTCTATTAAAGTACATTACGATTCCAAGAACTATCGCAAACACTAATAACAACAATAAATCAATATTTACCATTAATCATCCTCTTTATTTTTTACTTTTAATTGATCTAAATGCAGTTCCACCACATTTTCTACATGTAATCTTCTTATCTAAAACTTTTCTAATATCTCCCTTTCTCTTACTTTTACATTTTTTACACACGAATACATTGTGAAATAATCTTGCTGCTGCCTCTGGGAATTTAGCCACTTTTAATCTCCTTCAAAACTTTATCTCCTAAAATATCCCAATACACAATTGTAATTCCTTCAGAGATTTTTCCTTTAAACTCATCAGAAATTTTAATGTCGAATGTTTCATAACTCTCCTCATCCATAACATTTGCATTATCTCCACTAACACTTAAAACTTGTGCAGATTTCTTATCGATTATAGGCACATCAATTTTGTCATGTCCAGGTAAAACTATAACTTTTTTATTTCCATCAATTAAACTACTAGCATCTATTCTACATTTAGCATGTCCATGTTTTCCAGGTCTAGAAGTCTCAATTTTATTAACTTTACAAGCAACTCCTTCAATTACAATATAACTTCCTGGTCTTAAACCGCTTACACTTCCTTGTTTTGTTCCTGCCATTAAGAGAAACAATTATGATAGATTTATAAAATTTATGTTTAACCTAATAATCATGAAAAAGAATGATTTCATAGAAATAGAATACACATTAAAGATCAAAGATACTTCTAAAGTAGTAGACACCACAAGTGAAAAAATAGCCAAAGAAAATGATATTTTCAACCCTCAAGAAAAATATACTCCAAAAATAATTTGCATAGGACAAGAACAAATACTTCCTTCTTTAGAAAAAGAATTAGAAGGTAAAGAACTAAATAAAGAATATACAATTATTCTACCTCCCGAAGAAGCATTTGGTAAGAAAAATCCTAAATTGCTACAACTAGTTTCTATGTCTCATTTCAAATCTCAAAATATTAACCCTTATCCAGGGCTACATATTAATTTAGATAATGCTATGGGAATCGTAAGAACAGTTTCTCCAGGAAGAGTTATTGTTGACTTCAACCACCCATTATCTGGAAGAACTATAGAATATAAAGTAAAAATTTTAAGAAAGATTACAGATACAAAAGAACAAGTAACTTCAATTTTAGATTCTTATCATCAACATAATTTAAAATTGAAAATTGAAAATTCTGAACTGACAATAAAAAAAGAGATAGATAAAGAAATCCAAAAAAAAATACTAGAGCTAGTACCTATAATTAAGAAAATAAATGTTGTAAAAGAATAATGTTTATATAGAAAGTAGCTTTTTCTATTTGTTAGGGGTTAAAAGTAATAAATGGATACAATAATTAGAGAGGGAGAAGAACAAGAAGAGGAAACTTTTTCTGAAAGCTTCGATCCAGATTCGGAAGAGGGAAGTGATGTTGATAGAGAACTAGAACAATTATTGTCCAAACAAAAAGCAAAAATAAAAGTCATCGGTGCCGGTGGTGGAGGAAACAACACTATCAATAGAGTTAAAGAAGTTGGAATAACCGGAGCCGAAACAATGGCTATTAATACTGACGCTCAAGATTTACTTTATACTAATGCAGATCACAAAGTTCTAATCGGAAAAGAAATTACAGGTGGCTTAGGAGCAGGTTCTATACCAAAAGTTGGAGAAGAAGCAGCAAGAGAATCTGAACAAGAAGTTAAGAAAAAACTACAAGGCGCAGATATGGTTTTCATTACATGTGGCTTAGGTGGAGGAACAGGTACTGGCTCAGCTCCAGTAGTAGCAGAAATTGCGAAAAAAGTAGGATGCTTAACAGTAGGAATAGTTACACTACCTTTCATAATGGAAGGACAAAGACGTTATGAAAACGCAGTTATTGGTTTAGAAAAATTAGAAAGAATTGTAGATACTTTAATTGTAATACCTAATGATAAATTATTAGAACTAGCTCCAGATTTACCTTTACAAACTGCTTTCAAAGTAGCAGACGAAATCTTAACTAATTCCGTAAAGGGTATAGCAGAACTAGTAACAAAAACAGGTTTGGTTAATTTAGATTTCGCAGATATTAAAGCTGTAATGGGAGATGGAGGGGTAGCTATGATAGGTGTCGGAGAATCAGACACTGAAAATAGAGCTATAGAAGCAGTAGAAAAAGCAATCTCAAATCCTTTATTAGATGTTGACATTTCAGGAGCAACAGGCGCTCTAATTAATGTTTCAGGTGGACCAGATATGTCTCTAGACGAAGCTAGAAAAGTAGTTGAAGGAGTATCTCAAAAATTAGATGAAGATGCAAGAATAATCTGGGGAGCTCAAATCTTAGATGATTTAGAAAACACAATAAGAGCTATGTTAATCGTAACTGGTGTATCATCACCACAAATATTCGGACCAGCTTCAAGAGTGCCAGAAAAGAAGAGAAAAGAAATAGAAGAAGAGCTAGGAATAGAATTTATAGATTAATTCTAAAAGATTTTTATTAAAAACAAACTTTTATATACTAATTAATACACACGATGTGTATGAAATATGTGATTTTAACAAAGAAAGATCTAATTGCAATTAATCAAAAATTTGCAGAAGGATATTTCGAAAACGAGTCGAGTTTAGATTACGCTTTGGATATGTTTAAACAAAATATTTCCTGGACTAAACAACTGGCAAATTTAGTGAGGGCCATTTTAGTAGATCATGTTTTCACAGATGGTAATAAAAGAACTGCTTACAATGTATTACTCAGCTATATAGAAATAAAAGAGTATAATATAGAAGAGAAAAAATCATTAGAAATAATAAAAAATATTGTATTGAAAAATACAAATAGCATAAAAAAAATACAGGATATGATCGAAAATGCAATCACAAAATAAATTCCTAAAAACAGCAATGAAAATGATAGAAAAGCATCCGGGAGCCTTCAAAGCATTGGAAGAATTTGAAAAATCTGGAAAAATCGTAGCAAAAACTAGGTTAAATTTCACAATAGATAAAGAAATAGCGAAGAAGTTCAGAGAACATTGCCATAGGAGCAAATTGAATATGTCAGAGATAATAGAGGAAGCTATAAAAAAAGAAATAGAAAAAACCAAGTAATAAACTTTATAAACTCATTTTTCCTCAAAATTTCTCATGGAAATCGAAGAAAAGAAATCCTATTTTACTCGTTTTAAAAGCTTTATAACGCAAAGTAAGCGTGTTTTTAAAATAACAAAAAAACCCTCTATGACAGAGTTCAAGGTAATCATGAAGATCTCTGGTCTAGGAATAGCCATAATTGGCATAGTGGGATTCATAATAAATATGATTTGGATATTAGTTAAACCATGACACAAATTTTCGCTTTAAGAACAACTGCAAATAGAGAAGACCAGGTAATGGATTTTATAATCTCAAAGATCCAAAAAGGCGGTTTAAATGTTTACTCGGTAATAAGATCTCATGGAATGCGAGGTTATATCTTCGTAGAAGCAGAAACTGAAGCTGACGCAAATGAAGCTTTCGCAGGAGTACCATATGCTAGAGGTCTACTAAAAAAACCAATAGATTTCAAAGAAATAGAACCTATGTTAGAACAAGTAACAGCACAAGTCAATATAGAAAAAGGAGATGTTGTTGAAATTATTTCCGGACCATTCAAGAGAGAAAGTGCAAAAGTTACAAGAATAGATAAAGACAAAGAGGAAATTATTGTTGAACTATTAGAGGCAGCAGTGCCTATCCCAATTACAGTTAAATTAGATTCCGTTAGAGTTATTAGAAGAGAAACAGAGGATGAAGAAGAATTGGCATAATTTCATTCGACATACTCGCCACACCCCCGTGACCTTTATAAATAAATAATTCTTAATTCTATAAATGAAAAAAGGGGAATCTAAATTCTTAGTTTATGGTTTGCGAAGAAAGTTAGGCATAACACAAAAAGAACTAGGGAAATTAGTGGGAAGTCCAAGGAGAACAACAGGACAATATGAAGATGCATCAAGATATCCAGGAAAAGAAAAATTGCAAAAATTTTTGGATATAACAAAAAAGAATAAATTCAATGTTTCTGAACTAATTATTCATGGTAAAGAACATTTCGGTGAAGTTGAAAAGAGAGAACAAAGTAAAACGCAAAAATTAAGCCACTCAAAGGATTTGGCAGAATTAACAGGCATTCTATTAGGAGATGGATGCATTCAAAGAACTTGTATAATTATAGCACTTAACAAGAAATTAGATAAAGATTTTGCGGAAAGAAGGGTTAAGAAACTAATCTACAAATTATGTAAGTGTAATCTTTCTACAACATTAAGAAAATATGAGGATACATTAGAAATCAGGGCATATTCAAGGCCATTTATTAAATTCCTGGAAGAAAAATTTGGTTGGAAACCGGGAAACAAGATAAGAAATCAAACAACAATTCCAAAATGGTGTTTCAAGAAAAAAGAATACTTAAGTCACGTCTTAAGAGGTTATTTCGATACAGATGGATATCTAGAAATTCGAGACAATTCCCCAATTGTAAGAATAAGATTCTCAAATAAATGTAAAAAATTAATAGAAGATATGTCAAATGCGCTTAAATTAATTAACATAAAATTCTCCTTGCAGTGGGACAAAATAGGAGCAGAACTAAGAGTATATTCAAGAAAGGAAGTTTTAAAATTCTTTAAGATAATCGGAAGTTCAAATGTTAGAAATATTTCGAGTTTCATATCTTGGCGATATAAAAAGGGAAAAAACGCTAAAGAATTAGAAACAATTTCCCTACCATTTTTATGGAAAGAAAGTAATAGTCCATTCAAAGATAAAATAAAGGAAGATAATATGCTATTAAGAAACTGGAAAATTAAAGAAACATTCAAGTGGAATGAAATAACCGCACAATTATTGGAAAAAAATACACATAAAGCCTTAGCGAAAACCTTAAAAATGGGAGATAGGAGTATTAGAGAATGGAGAGAAGGAAGGAATAATCCTTCAATTGAGAAAATTCCGCTATTATTAAGAGTAATAAAAAAACAGAAAATCGACCTAAATAATTATAGAAAATGTCAACAAGGGTAAACCTAATTGTAGAAGGAGGACAGACAAAGGCGAATGCTTCTTTAGCGCAGCCCTTGTCACCTCTAGGAGTAAACATCCAAGAGATAGTTACTGGAATAAACGAAAAAACAGCTAATTTCAAAGGAATGAAAGTGCCAGTAGATATTGAAGTAGAAGATGATAAGAGTTATACCATTGAAGTAGGTTCTCCATCAATTTCCGAATTAATAAAAACAGAACTTAAAATTGATAAGGGTTCAGGAGAACCAAACAAAAACAAAATAGCAAATATGGGAATTGAACAAGTAATCAAAGTTGCAAAAATGAAACAAGATTCTATGCTAGTTAATAATTTAAAATCAGCAGTTAAATCCGTAATAGGTTCTTGTAATTCAGCAGGAATTTTAGTTGAAGGCAAGAATTCCATTGAAACTGGAAAAGATATTGATTCTGGAAAATTCGATAAAGAAATCAACGAAGAAATTACCGAAGTATCTCAAGAAAAAGCAGCCACATTACAAAAACAACTAAAATCAATCCAACAAGAAATCAAGAAAGAAATGGAAAAAGAACTTGCTGAAAAAGAAGCTGAAGAAGCAGAAAAGAAGAAAATCGAAGAAGCAACTGCAGCAGAAGCAGCTGAAGGTGAAGAGTCTACTGAAGAAGGTGAAGAAGGTGAAGAACCAGCTGAAGGTGAAGAAGGTGCTGAATCTAAAGCTGAAGGTGAAGAAGCTCCTCCTAAAGAAGAATCAAAGGAATAATTTTCTAAATTTATTTTTGATTAAACTTTTTTTTAAAAAGGTTCTCCGAAAGATTTATAAGTTACTTTATGTTACCAAAATTAAAAAATAACAAAAATTTAAACAAATATGGTAACTAAAAGTAACCAAAAAGATATTCCAGTAAAGTTAGATATAGAACTAAAAGAAAGAATAGAAGAATTTATTTCTAAAGGTGAAAACCGTTTTACTTATCCTTCTGTTAAAAATTTTGTAGATAAATCTGTATTAAGTATGTTAAAGGAGGTAAAGAATGAGAAATAAATTACTATTGATATCGATATTTGTAATTTTATTTACTCTGCAAACTGCTTCAGCAGATATAATGGGTCTTTCTCTAGATGTAAAACAATCCGGAATAGACATAGATTCAGGAAATTTAACAGTAGAAATTTACGATGCAGCCTCTAGTGGAAACTTAATTTATAATTCAACAAATGATTTCCTAAACAACATAACAGCCGGAAAAGTAGACGTAATGTTAGGTTCAGGTTTAATCCCTTTAAATTTAACTTACGGAGATTCTTATTATATTGAAATATATGTTAATGATAATGAAATTGATTTTGATGGGAATGAAAGGAAAGAATTTCAAAGCAATATAGGAAATGTTTCTTTCAGTAATATTAATGTATCAACTTCAATAGTTCCGGATGCTAATGTCACATTTAATCTAGGATCCTCCGCAACATATTTCTCTAATATTTTTGTAAACACAATTAATCTATTAACCAAAATAACAACAACTCAAATAGCAAACAATGCAATAACTAGTGCATTAATAGTAACTGGAGCAGTAACAACATCAGAAATTTTAAACAATACAATAACCCCAGAAGATATTGACTCAATAGGTTGGACTAACTTGACAGATTATCCAGCAGCATGTCCAGCAGGACAAGCAATAACAACAATAGGAGATACTATAACATGTGCAGCAGTAGCTTCTGGAAACCCAGATGCAATTGCTTTACTCTACAATAATGAAACAGAAAACATCAACAACTCCCATATAGCAAACAACACAATAATTCCAATAAACATAGATACTATAGGTTGGACCAATCTTAGTGATTATCCAACTGCATGTCCAGCAGGACAAGCAGTTACAACAATAGGAGATACTTTAACTTGTGCTGCAGTATCTTCTGGAAATGTCGATGCAGCTGCTTTATTATTCAATAATGAAACAAGTAATGTTAACACTTCTCATATTCTAGACAGAACTATAACAAGAGATGACATAGCAGATGAAACAATAAACACCACTTTAATAGCGAATAATACAATAATTCCAATAAACATAGATACTATAGGTTGGACAAATCTTACAGATTATCCAACTGCATGTCCAGCAGGACAAGCAGTTACAACAATAGGAGATACTATAACATGTGCAGCAGTAGCTTCTGGAAATGTCGATGCAGCTACTTTACTCTAC
>NZBI01000016.1 GCA_002687825.1 Nanobdellota archaeon | reverse complement strand
CCTAAGTATTTACTAATCCATGCTCAAGCCCATAATTTTAATAATTTTCCTTGTCATTTCAACAAGTGCTGTCCTAGCAGATATAAAAATAAATGAAATTATGTACGATCCGACTTGTTATTCAGATAAATATTGTGAGTGGATCGAGTTATACAACGACGAAGTTAATTCCATTAATATTTCTAATTGGACATTAAGCGATAACACAGCAAATGATACTCTAGAAGGTTCTTTTGATAACGGCGCGGGAGAAATAATTCCAGGATATGGGTATGCTTTAATTGTAGACGTAGACACAAGGATTTACAACGATTTTTCTATAAACGATTCTGTTATATGGGTTTACACTGGAGATGACACTATAGGAGGAAGTAAATTAGGAAACAGTGAAACCATAACTCTTTATGATAATAATCTAAATCAAATAGATACCGTCACTTATAGTAGTCCAGTAGCGACAGAAGGAAATACCTATTCTTTAATCAATGCATCTTTCCAAGAAACTTCTCCAACTCCAGGAAAAGATAATGAACTAAATGTTTCAGTAGCTCTAAATTTTTCATCTATCATAATCACAGAATTCCTACCTGATCCAGAAGGAACAGATTCAACAGGAGAGTGGGTAGAATTGTATAATTCTGGAGAATCAGATTTAGATTTATTAGGATTTGAATTATATGACAATACAGGTTCTGATGCAGATATTACAATAACAAATTCTTCAACAACATCCGGAACAACAATTAATTCGAATTCATATTTAGTTATTTACACTAATGGGGTTTCAGGATTCTTAAACAACGATGGATATGAAAAAATAACTTTAAAAGATATTTACGGAGATTCGATTGATGAATTAACTTATTCAGATTCAGAAGAAGGTGTATCTTGGTCTCTTTCAGAAGGAAAATGGCAAAGAACAGTCCCTACAGAAGGATATGGTAATGAAGACAACAAAACATCGGTAGCTTCAGAAATAAATTTAGAGGAAATCTATGATTTGGGGAGTGACAAAAAAGCAGAGTGGGGAGACACAGTAAGAGTAAAATTGTTTGCTTACAAAGGTAATACTAACAAAAATGTAATTTGGATATGGATAGAAAACGGTGAAGAAAGAATAACTAAAAAAAGCAAATTCAACATCTATGACAAATTCCAAAACTACACTCTAACATACCCTCTTCAAATTCCAGATAATTGTAATAAAGAGTTTACAAGCGGAAATTACAGAATTGTCGCAGATGGTTTAGATGCAAGTGATGAAAAAATTTTAGAAATTAGAGATAGGCCTCTTTGTAAGGATTTCAAAAAAACCACAAGAGTTAAGAACTTAGAATATGAAATAAAATCTCTACTTCCAGTAGTAGAAGTTAATGAAGAATTCACAACTTCAATTTTATTAAAAAATAATCAAAAAGAAGATTTAGATATTGAACTTTGGTCTTATCCTTATTCTGGAAGAAAAAAATTTGTAAAATTAAATGAAAAAGATAATTCAAAAAAACTTAATCTAAAAGCTTCTGAAGAAAAAATAATAGAACTAAAAAATCTAATCAATGAAACTAAAAAAGATGATGTGAATTTCAAAGTAAAAATTCTTAGATCAGATAGAAAAAACCCTTATGAACTAAAAGGTTCAGTTAAAGTAATAGATATCCCGAATGAAGTCAAAATAGAAGAAAAACAATCCAAAACACTTAAAAACGCGATAACAGGCAATATTGTATACGAAAGTACTGGAGAAAAATCAAAAAGATCGGCTATTTTTGTCATGAATGGCGTATTGGCTTTTCTTTTAATTTATCTTTTGTTTAACTATGGAAATCCAAATTAAAGCAATTATAGAAATCTTAGGAAAACCTAAGGAACATGTAGAATCAACTATGGAGAAAGTTTTGTCCGAATTAAAAAATCAAAAAAATTTAACAATAATAAATCAGGAGATAGCAGAAACTAAAGAATTAGAAAAATTTTTCTCAACGTTCGTAGATTTAGAATTAAAACTTGATAGCCTAGATAACTTAATAGATTTCTGTTTCGATTTCCTTCCTAGTTCTATTGAAATTGTAGAACCTGAGAAATTAGATCTAAACTCCGAAGCAATGGCAGAATACATGAACGACTTATTGGCTAAATTACATCAACAAAGTATGTTAATAAGAAACCTACATGCGGAAAATACTTTAATGAAGAAACAACTAGAAAATAAATAATTACTTACCCAACAACTTCTCTAATTCTTCCATACTTTGATCCAAATCTTTTTCAATACCTTTGGCAGCTTTTGGAATTTTGGCTGCAGCTCTTTGAGCCATTCTGGGTACATAATTTCCTGGATTTTTAGGCAACAACTTAGGTGTATATTTAGCTTCTGGGGCTTTCTTCTTTCCAAATTTAAATTTCAATAACCCTTTCTTATAAGCTAAGAATCCTCCCCCTCCAAGAGCGATTAACAATAAAAGCACTAATAAAGACCATAAAACAACACTACTTCCTTCATCACCATCTCCTCGATCTCTAGTATTTGTGTCTCCACCACCACTTCCAGATCCACTAGTATTACAATCAGCATCCGCAATACATTGGCAACTACTGCTATAAGTTCCACTACAGTTGTCTCTAGTCACACAAAAGCCCCCAACATTACAATCATCAATATCTCCTCTAGGGCAATCATCTCCAGGAGTATCAACACATTCCCCAATCGCATTCCTACTACCCAAACAACCTTCAGAAGTGTTACATATGGCTCCAACAGTAACTTCTCCTCCAGGATCTCTATCTGGGCCACCAACAGCTTCATCGAAAGGATCTCTATCTCTCTCATTAGCAACACCATCTCCATCTATGTCACTATCTTCATAGTTTGCAAACCCATCTCCATCCAAATCTTCCTCTCCATCGGGGACTCCATTTCCATTCACATCTGGGTTTCTAGGAAAAGGATCTAAATCATTAAGCAACCTATCTCCATCTATATCCTCATCAACATCATCACATTTTGAATCTCCATCTTGATCTGCACATCCTTGTACAGCCGTCTGAAAACTTCCACTTTGTAAAACAACAGCAGTCTGTTCAATACTACAAAGAGGGACTTCCCAACATCCTTGCGGATGCCTCCTAGACGCAACCCAATTGTCCACACCATTAACGATTGTGTTAGGTTTTAATTGTCCATAGAGTATAGATGTAGCAAATAAATCGGCATTACCCCAATAACCCTGAGAATTTTTTTCATTAGTTAAAGTTGTTAAGTATTGAGCATCATCTGTGACTTTGTAAAGGAATAAGTTTTCCAACAATCCCAAATCTGTTTGCTGAGTCAACCAACTTGGATCTCCAGTTTTTCCAGCTTTTTCCAAAGCAAATAACACATAGGCCGTAGTTTCTCTGCCTTCTTGAGAATCGCAACCCCCTCCTCTATAATTAGGTCCCCAACAAGCCAATCCTAAACTTATACTAACATTCTTTACATTATGTTCTTCTTGTTTTATGTAAAAATTATCTACACCATTAGCGTCAGGTTTTTTATTAATTAAGCTCAAAATAGAATTTCTGCCTAAACTAGTACAATCTAAGTTTAAATCTTCTGTAGTCTCAGTTAAGATTTCGCTATCTGCAGTAATTTCATACCAGGGAACATAACCATCACTAAGATTCACATCAACAAAAACATTAGCTCCAGTATCTGTATTTGTCAATGTACAAACACCAGCAACAGTAGAAACGATCTGGACAAACCATTGATTATTCGTACTTGGCAATTCTCCTGTAAAAACATTACTTCTAGAATTCAATAACCAAGTACCAGCATCCCTAACAATAATCGCATTCCCTCCAACCTCACTTAAAGCCCAAACAGCGATCGCCGTATCTTTAATGTTGCAACTGTTTGATTCCATACAACTTTCTAGTTGATCAATTAAGAATCTAGAGCCATTAACAACTAAATCTCCATAACCTGCCTCTTTATCTAATGCCATAATACTAAAGGCAGTTTCTATCATAGTGCCCCAATTACCACTCGTACCTCTATCTGCTAACCAATCAGCCTCTTCAGAAGCATTTACAGAGTAAATTAAAACAAAGATCATTAAAAATAAAAGTAATTTTTTCTGCATAAGTTCACCTTTTTTAAACTAAATTTAGTTAAAATTATATAAATAAGTTTCTATAATGTATTTATGGAGCTAAAATCCCTTAAATACTTTTCAAAAGGTAAAAGGAGCAAAGTCTACACAGCAACCTATCGAAATAAGAAAATAATAGTCAAATATTCATCCAGAGCTCCAATAGAGGCCAAATGGTTAAAAAAATTAAAATTTATTCCCAAATTGATAGAATCAGATAAAAACTCTTTAACTTATTATTTTATCGAAGGTATAACTATCCAAGAATATCTTAAAAAAACAAAAGATCCCAAACCAATTCTAAAACAAATCTTAAAACAATGTTATGAACTAGACAAATTAAAAATAAATAAGTTGGAATTAACAAATCCTTACAAACATATTTTGATTAAAAATTCTAAAGCAAAAATGATAGATTTCGAAAGATGTTACAAAACTGAAAATCCAAAAAATGTAACCCAATTTAGTGAGTATCTAATGAGAAAACGTTTAGTTCCTAGAAAAAAATTCATTTTAATTTTAAAAGAATATAAAAAGAATAAAACTAAAAAAAGTTTTAACAAAATTCTAAGTTTTTTTTGATTTTCTTTTCGGCTTCTTTTGATCTTTCAACATTTTCAACCTTCTCAAAGAATAACTAACAGGATTCTTACAAGAATTACATATATTATCGCTACATTTAATCCCCATGTCTGCATAATAAGCTTTATTCGCACAATTAGGGGGTAAGATTTTTTCTTTATGATTTTTATGCCAATTTAATTGGGATATAACATAACCTTCTTTCAAAGGTTGTTTATTTTTAGTATTCCATTCATTTACAATTTTTTCAATACCTTCCATAGTCCAGCTCAAACTTTTTAAAAAATTAATCAAAACAAACAAAAACCTCTTCTTTCCATCATCCATCCCCTTCAAACCTTTTTTAATACATTCCGGCCAAAATTCCATCTTAACAGCCAGAGTCGGTAAATCATATCTTCTTTCACTTTTTTTATCTTCAGGAACATTAGCCTTTTTCTTTAAAGCATCAAAAGCTTGCATTATTAATTGACTCCCTTCCAGCCCATTCAATTTTTTAGGTAAGAAATCGTTTTCTATTTTAACATTTTCAATCTTAGCTTTACTCAATTCAAAATGTTCTAGTTCACTTAGTTTCAAAGGAACGCTTATCAATCCTTTTTTTTCATTTACAGAATAAGGAGCCCTATACAAATGCCTAGAGGCAATCAAAACAGAATCTATATCTACTACAGAAAAAGGATCAAACTTTCCATCAATCATTATTTCTTCTTTAGTCTTATTTATAGATTTAGCTATGGCATCCACATCCGATAAATCTAAAACTTTCCCCCTCAAGGGATCTCTTATCATATCTTTAAGGTAGTCCGCAACAACCCTAACCCCTTCAGGAAACAACAATCTAGTTTCTTTTTCATCCACTTTTTCTGGAAAAGCTTCAAATGGAATGCCAACGTGAAAACCACTCCCTCCTGAAAATTTAAGTCCAATATTCTCAATGTCATGAAATTTCAAAGCTTCTATTAACAACCCAGCGGTAATCTTCGAATATTCAATAAATTTAGTATCTACATCTAAAATGCAATCCCACCCACTCCGAATATCTTCTTGCTGCTTCCTATTCATTCCTGTCTGTAATAAAAGAGGATTACTCCATCTTTCTTCAGAAATATGAAAACTAGTAGCACCATTACTAGCCAATTCTAAAACATCATTATCAAATTGGAGGACATCAGGTCTTTTCCCAAAACCCCCTTCTCCAAATTTTATCCCAACTTCCCTACCTTTAGAAGCTTCAACTATTTTCTTCTGAACATCTTTTCTAGAATAAAATTTTAAGATTTTCTCATCCATATATAAAATTTTTAAGTAAAACTATAAAAGAACTATTGTGATTGACTTAGCTCATGTTCAATATTAGCAGCACTAGTTGCATATTTCTCAAATTCACCCTTAACTTGCATCAAAACTAGTTCCATCTTTTTCTCTTGATCTTTTAACATACTTCTAGCTTCTTTAACATTTTTCTTAACAACAACCCCTGCACCTACAGCAACTAAAACTTCTTTATTATCTTCCAATCTAGCTTTAACAAATACTCCTGAACTTAGAGGCGTGTACATGTTCTTGCCAACTTTTTCTTTTTCTAAGTTGGACAAACTTTCTTCTAGATTTCTCAAATTCGCCATTTGTTCTTCCAATCCAGCTAACTGTTGCCTTAATTGTTCAGATTGCTGATTCATAATCTGCAATTCCATCATCTTTTGCTGTTTTTCTTCGTCATTCATTTTCCTAAAGCTTGATCTATCCTCATCAATTCAACTCCGGAAGTATTTCCACCAATAATGTAGCCTTTAGAATTAGCAATAATCCCAGACCTAACATAAGGATTTCCCATATTTACACTTCCAATTTCAACTTTGCTATTCATTAGTTTACCTATCTTTTCAACTTCTTTTTCACTAACATCTCTATTGACCAAACAACCATATTTGTTCGCAACCATACAACTTCCAACTGTGTTATGGCCGCCAATATCTAATTTATGTATTTCAAACATATCTAACTGTTCCTTAAGGTTATCCTCAAATTCAGGATTGACCATTGCAATCTCATCTTTAATCACAATATTATTGCCCAGTGCACAAAATCTAGTCTTAATAATCTTATAAGGCAATTTAAGCTTTTTTAAATCTTTTTCTTCATTTTCTTTAATGATATCAGGAATCAATAATAAATCTTCATTACCACTACAATAAACCCCAATCAAATGGCTATTGTTAATAGCAATCTCATAAACAGGGACTTCTAAAGCTTCCTCTATTTTTTTAAGAATGTTTTTCTCTAATCCTTTTCCAATCAAACAAAATTTATCAGTCGCAAAGCCATAAAGGCCAACATTAGAATTTCCATGAAAATTAATCTTCATTACAGGCATCTTACTTTTTCTTTTCTTTAGAATCTTTCTCCTTCTTACTCTCTTCTTTCTTAGACTCTTTTTTTGGTTCTTTCTTAGAAACTTTCCTTACTTTTTTACTCTTCTCTTTCTTAGTTCTTTTTTCACCTTTCTTTAAACTTTTAATTCCTTCCTTCTCCAAAGCTTTTGTAACTTCAGAATTCGAAGCTTTTTCTTTAACCTTAAGAACTTTGTCAACAGCTTCTAAATGTTTAATATTACATTTCTTTCTTCTAACATTTCCTTCTATTAATACATAAACATCATCAACATTTTCCACAACAACGCAAAATTGTCCAGAGTCTCTTCCTGCTGTTTTAACACACAATTGTCCTATTTCCATTTTCTAGCTCCCTCAACGATAATTTCTCTTGAACACCTACTACATAATTCTCCACCAAATTTTCTATTAACTCTTTTCTTACTTTTACTTACCCTTCTCAAAGAAAAAGTACTATCTCTCTTAATTCCCATCAATTGAGTTCCACATTCTACACAAGGTTTCTTCCCAGGGCTAGATTTTCTAAAACTAATTTTATTTCTAGTTGGTGTTTTTACAAATACTTTCCGTTCAGATTTTGATTTTCTTCTCATTTTAATGTACCTTCAAAAGTTTCCTTAAAATTATATTAAATCCAATTCCAAATATGAAATAAGTTCCAAACCATCCTATGCCAAATAACAGATCTCCTCTTGGAACATAAACTTCCCTCAACCAAGGAAATAAGATAATAAATGGAACAAATGTAATCAACATAGGTTTTATTTGGTGTTTAAAAGATTCTCCCATTTTACTAAAAGATTTTTTTTGTAATTCCATCATTTTAGCAGGATCCTCCTTAAATTCTTTCATTTCGTTCTGGATATCTTTCATTTCTTGCTTTAAAGCCTTCATAGCTTCTTGATCAGTAAAATATTTGTAGATTAGGGTAGTTATCAACATCAAAAAGAAAGAAATTACTATCAAAGCCCATAGTGGATTCCAATCTATAAAACCTCCAAAAATACTGTTCAAAAAACCACTACCGAATGCCATTTTAATTTAAATTATCGAAAATTCTGTTTTTAAACGTTTCTAAACAAATTTCTAAGAATCCTCCTCTGGGGGGAGCGAATATGGTTCTCCCCTTAGGGCAGCTTGCATAGCAAAATGATACCTCGCATAAGCATTATGACTTTTGTAATATTCTACCCCATTTTCGACCCAACAGTCCGCATCAATTACACACCTATCCACCCACTCCATATTGGGTGTAATTCCTCCACCATCGGGATGAATCTCAGCAAGCCTCAAAAGCTCATGATCCGGATCTTTCTCTTGCAAAGTTAAGTAAGATCTAACCGTCATTTCCAATGTTGCCATTATGTCTGCACTTATACTTGCCATTTATTTTACCCCATCATTTTCCTCAACGCAGGATACATATCCATCATATGTTGTTGAGCAATTTCTTCATATAATCTGTAAATAATCATAACTGTTAATAATATTCCAGTCCCACTAGTCAAAGCACCAACAACATCCGCTGAAGCTGCTAGAAAACCAACAGTCAATCCTCCCATTATTGTTAATGGAAAGATGTATCTTTTCAAAATGCTCTCTAAAACTCTTTCATCCCTTCTAAATCCAGGGATTTGTAGTCCAGAAGACATTATTTGCTTAGCTTGAGATCTAGCATCCATTCCCGCAGTCTGTACCCAAAAAATACTAAAGATTACCGCACCAACCATCATAAATGCAGCAAATGCAGCTGCCTGAGCTAAAGAAATCCAATTAAATACACCACTCGAAAAGAACGCAAAAACTTCATCTAATAAATTCGGAGCATAACTCCATCTAACCATTCCAGATATTGGTGAATTTCCAGCAAATTGTCCAAAGAAATGAACCGATATCCAGTGTAAAAATCCAGAAGTTAATCCTTTACCTTCCACATTACCTTGTAATAATCTAGCCCATAGTTGTATATTAGCTCCTAGAGCTGCCACTAGGATAACAGGGATATTTGATGTGTAAATGAAGTTGAGCGGCCAACGAACTCCATGCCCTCTCACTCTCCCAAATGACAGGGGAATCTCTACTTTCATCGCCTGCGCATAAACAGCAAAAGCAAACACAACTAATGTCATTAAAATACTAAACAAGGCCCGCATGGCATTTATCGGCTCACCTCCAATTAAAGATCTAAAGAATACCCAAACAACTCCTATTGGTGCTTGTCCAGTACCGAATGCTATAATTCCACTCTGCGTTAATGGAGAAAAGGCTCTTATGAACACCTGACTTGAAACTCCAGCAGCGATAAATAGACTTATACCAGATCCAAATCCCCATTTGTTAATTATCTCATCCATAAATAGAACTATTACTCCTCCTAAACATAATTGGGCTACCAACACCATCTGCATACTTCTAAACGCACTAGGTGCCAAACTTAAATCAGGACTTAATCCACCTAAATAAACATAAATAATTGCTTCAAACACAATAAACACTAAAGCTAATATTTTTTGTAAACCTTGAAAAAATACTCTACCATCGTGGGTATTCGTATCTAATTTTAAAATTCCAGAACCCTTCAATAATTGTAGAACGATGGATGCAGTTACGATAGGTCCAATACCTAGAGATAATATGGAACCAAAGCTAGCTCCCAAAATCAAAGCTAAAAATTCAAATTGTTGTAATGAATTTGGTCCTAAGCCCCAAAGTTCAATATTAGAAAGTATGAAGAATAAAACTAATGTGATTAATGTCCATTTTAATTTTTCTTTAAACGGTAGTCTTTTTTGTTCTGGACCTTTTATCTCTGGTAAATTCATTAAGATATTTCTAACCAGCGACAATTTCTCCACCTATCTTTTCTAATTTTTCTTTAGCTTTCTTAGAAAAGAATTTAACTTTTACATTAAATTTATTTTTTATTAGTCCACTACCCAATAATTTATTATAACCTGCTTTTTCTAAATCGACAGAAATAACACCTGCCTCATTTTTTGCAAAACCTTTTTCCATATACAAATCTAATTTGGTGTCTATTTCTTTTAAATTTATCCCTTTTATTTTAGTTCTTGATTTAGATTTAAATCCATTTTTCCCCAAATAACCTTTACCAAATCTTTTCCATATTTTTTGAACATTATGTCCAGCTCTTTTTCCACTTCCAGCTAAACCTCTACCTCCTCGGTTACCAGCACCCCTTCTCTTCTTCATACTACCACAACCATGAGTTTTACTTCCTCTATATTTCTTAACTTTTTTATCTTTACTGAGTGTCATTTAAATCATCCTTTTGATTAAATCATTAATCATATTTTTCCTATATCCAAGAGCTCCACCCAAACTAAACTGGACCTTTATACCTTTTCTGCCAAAACCTTTACTAGGCATTCCAAGTCTAAAAAATCTTTTTAATCCAGGAACATCGTCAAAATGTTTCTTAGCTCCAAAAAATTCTTTAACAAAATTATCTGCATCTAATTTCGATTTTTCTTTTAAATATTCTTCATTAAGAGGTTTATTTCCAGGTAATTTACCTCTTTTCATTAATAATAATTTGAAAGTTTCTTCATCAATCTCTCCCCAAGTAGAGTAATCTTTTATTTTTCTCAACATACCTTCATAGCTTTTTCTATTATCTATAATGACGCAGCAATTTTTTCTGAATAATTTCAATTTTCTAAATGTATCTTCGACATTCTTGTCAATCTTGATTAATCCTCTAACCCTAATTACCGCGATCTTTTTATTTTCCATCTTTTAATTTTCCTTCTACAACTCCTCCAGTTTTTACATAATTTTGAGGAATTTTAGTCCTACTTAATTTTTTAAGAGCATTAAAGCAAGCTGACATAAGGTTGATCTTACTCTTCGTCTGACCTTTAGTCTTAGAATAAACATCTTTTATTCCAGCTAATTGCAACATTTTCTTACATTGTTTCTCAACACACAACCCAACGCCCTTAGGGGCAGGCATTAAAGTAATTTCAGAACTTCCACATTTACCATATACTTTAAATGGGATTGTATGGTTTCCACCACAACCACATTCCCAGCTTCCACATCCTCTAACTATTTTTTGAATGTTCAACTTAGCTTGTCTTGTAGCTTTTTCTCTCGCTGGCATAGTTTCTTTGCTTTTACCTTTTCCAATTCCAACATGTCCATCTTTATTACCAACAATAATCATTGTAGCAAATTTTGGTTTGTTTCCTTCTTTAGTTTTTTTCTGAGTTTGTCTCCAAATACTTCTTTTTCCTCCACCAAATTTACCTTTACTCTGACCAATTTCTATCATCTCAGCTTCCAATTCAGGAATTAAAGCATCTGGAATCTCTTGCTCTAAAATCCTAGAACCAGCATTCAAAATTTCATCAATATTTTTTATTTCTCCACCCTTCACTCTTTTACCTAATTCAGTTATAGGTTTCCAAGAATCTTTATCAAATTCTTTTTTAATCATTTTTTGTTGTCGGGGTCGTTTATTGTCCTTCATTTTTTCCTCCAACGATTTTACTTTTAGCCTCTAAAAATTTCTTATTAACTTCTTCAGAGATGCTTTTCCCTTCAATTCTTTCTTGATTTGGTAAAATTTCTTCAGAACAAGGAATTATCATACCAGAATCTTTAGCACCCTTAACAGCTGCATATTGCACACTTCCTTTAACAGATTTAACTAATCCTAAATCTAAATTAGCTTCTTCTAAATCTTTTTCTTTAGCTAATTTACCACATAATAATCCAGTTAAATAAGCAGAAGGAATATTTCCTCTATGGAAGTCCCAACCATATTTTTTAAGAGAACTGCTATGAACGCTCATCAAAATCTTATCTCCATCTGGTTCATAACTAACAATTTGTAAAAGGATGTTCTTAATAGATTTTCTAACAACAAATCTTAATTTTCCAGACTTCAACAAGTTAAGTCTTTTTTTATAATCTGTTTTTCCTTGTTGCTTCCTTTTGTATGGTAATACTATTCTACTCATCTTTCGCTCCTTTCACTAATTTTCTTTCTGTGACGTATAGTTTTATGTGTCTTTTATTTCTAAAGAATCCACCTTTAGCCTTTAAAACAAGACTTCTATAATCTTTACTTTCAAGTAATTTTTTAGCTCTTAGATCCTTTAAAAATCTTCTTAAAACTCTAATTTTAGTAACCCAAATTGTTTTACTTCTTAATCTAGCATTCTTTGTACCTTTTTTGCTTCCAGGACCTTTTCTATTTCCCTTTCTCTTCTGTTCTTTGATTTTTCTAGCCCTAGCTTTTGATTGTGATAACATTGGTTTCTTTGAAACAACACCTTCTTTAATCAAAGATCTCATATCTGACTTAGTTATAGCTTCTTTTATTTCATTAGCCTTTTCAGAATCAAACTTAACTCTATTAATTCCGACTTTCAAAATGTCTGCAGCAATCCTTTTCTGAGTTCTTAAATTCATTTTTGTTTAGGTGCAGTTGCTCTATGCACAGATTGTTCTTTTGGAGCACTATCCACAATCTTTGTTTGTGCTTGCTTCTGGTCAACTCCTTCAGTTAATTTCTTACTCACTTCTTTTTTCTCTTCTTCATCAGATTTTTCATCTTGTTTAACCTCTTTTTTCTCTAGTTCTTCTTTCGTCTTCTTTTTCTTATCTTCTTTTACTTTCTTTGTATCTTTTTTCTTGGCTAACTTATCTTCAACATCTTTTAAAAATTTGTCAACATCTTTTATGTTTAAAATCTCAATACTTTTTTCTTTCGCAGCTTTTGCAAGTTCCACTCTTTTCCTCAAACCAACAGTTGATGCAATTATTATTTCCTTAACATCTTCTAAATCATTGAAATTATGAACCATTTGCACTAAATTTCCTCTTAATTTTCTAGGGGATCTATATCCTTGGCTAGGTCTTCTTTCATGTCCTCTTTTATTCAATCTTATTTTTGATTGAAGTCCCTTAGGTTTTCTCCAGACTTTTTTTAATCTCTTAGTTTTGTTAGTATCTTGTCTAATGAAATTTATTTTCACTTTCCTAACCTTATTTCCTTTTTCCATCTTAATTTACTTGTTTACCATCTTTGTTAGTTATGAATATGCCATCTTGGAAAATTCTCCTATCTCTTCCACTTATTTTAGTTGATTTTTCTATATTAGCACTAGTTTGTCCTGTCAATTCTTTATCACAACCTTCGACAACAATTTTATCTCCTTCGATTTTAGCAACTACTGTATCTAAAATCTTGGCATGTCTTGGTTTTTTCTCACCTAAAAAATTATTAATAACCAAATCTTGACCACTAAGCTCAACACTCATAGGAAAATGCCCAGAGCATATTTTTAACTCATAAGAAAAACCTTTAACAACGCCCTTTAACATATTCTCCACATGAGATCTAAAAACTCCCATAATTGATTTTTCTTTCTTAGTAGCTTTTTTGCAATGAATAATTACTTTTTTATCTTCAACTCTGAATTCAATTCCAGGATAATGAAATGCTCTCTTATTTTCTCCTTTTTCTCCTTTCACGATTAAAGATCTTCCTTCTAAGTTAGCTTCAGCACCTTCTGGAATCTCCGCATTGTAAATTAATTCTTTTTTCATTTTAGTAAACAAAAGCTATTAACCTACCTCCAATGCTTTTCTCTTTCGCGTCTTCATGAATCATAAGTCCTTTAGGTGTTGAAACTATTAAGAAACCAAACCCTCTTGCAGGTAAAAATCTTTTTTCAAATTTCTCATAGTTGTCTTTTTTAACCGCGAATCTAGGTTTTATTACTCCACACCTGTTAACATTTCCAAGTAAATTTATTTTCAAAGATTCTCCTCTATTATCTTTAGAGCTGTCATAATCTCCAATATATCTATGGTCTTTCATTATAGATAAAACATTTTTTATCATTTTGGAAGAAATCTTAACTTCTAATTCTTTCTTTCCTATTTTCTCATAGTTTACAATTGAAGACAATACACTTGCCAAAGGATCGTTTAATGCCATTTTAGTTGTACCTCTCGAAGCCAATTTTTGTAGCTAAATCTCTGAAACATTGTCTGCACAAATGTAGTTTATATTTGCTAATATGGGCTCCGTTCCTACCACATCTTTTACATTTTTTAAGCGCAATTCCGGTGCTTCTTTTCTTAGGCTTATTATGCTTCTTGTATTTGTCTAATTTTACAGGCTTAACTTTTAATTGCTTGAAAACCTTTTTGTAATCGCTAGTTGTCATTTTATTCCTCTACCTCAATATTAAATTTATTTTTCATGAACTCGATTGTTTCTTCTGATGTAATCTGATTTTTCTTTCCAATTTTACTTTTCTTAGTTGATCTCCTAGCGACTCTAAAGCCAGGCCTTTCTAAAGTCACAGAAACTTGTAATCCAATAATTCCAATTTCTGGATCATATCTTACTTCTGGAATGTCAATATATTCTGGGACTCCAAAAGTAATTGTCCTTCCACTAAATTGAGATTTTTTTAATTTATTTTTAATCGCAATAAGTAAATTCTTTAGTACGTCAGTTTTTTTCTTTCTTAATGTAACTAAACAACCAACAGCCAAACCAGGTCTAACATTCCACGTAGGTATTCTTTTACTAGTCACAGTTTGTATGGCTTTTGAACCTCCAATTGCCTCTATTAATTTAACAGCCTTATCTAAAGGATCTCCTGCTTGGCCAGTTCCAATACTTAAATTAACCTTCTCTATCCTAATTTCATTCATCTTACTCATCTTTGATTGTTATGATTGGTTTATCTTTTCCTATAACTAGTGCATATTTCTTTAACGTCTCAAACTTCTCTTTTCCCTTGGTGAAAAAAACTTTTTTATCTTCAATTTTATCCATTTTACCCACTAGTCCAATATGTTTTCCACCAGTTAAATAAATTTGAGCCCCTTTTTCAAACTTAAGGACATCTTTGACTTTTTTCTCAGCTAACAAGACACTGTCTCCTGTCTTAATGTCTTTTTTATCTGTGATAATATTATCTCCATTTGAAAAATTAAGTTGAACTTTTCCTTTCTTTAAAATAGTTTTATCTACAACTTTGTAAGGGACTATGTCTTTCTCTTCTTTTTTTACTTCTTCTAAATAAAATTTTCCTCTTCTATTATATAATAATCTATAAGCTTCATTTTCTGGGAATTCTAAAACATCAAAAACCCCCATTGAAAATTTCCTTTCTTGTCTTACTCTTCCATTAACTAAAACAACTTTTTGATTCAAAATCTTTCTAACTTCCCTAACAGATTTTGTATAACTTAACAAATCAGTAAATATAACACTCAAAGGTAAACTTTCCTTTAATGTATGAGGTCCAGGATTAGGTCTAGCTATCCAAAACTTGCTTTTTCTTTTCACTGGCCAACTTCTAGGCGCATTAATTGTTTTTAGGTGTCTGCTCATCTTTTGTCTCCTTAGTTTTTCCTCTCTCTAAATTTTTTTGTCTTATTTTGTCAGTTAAATCCAATTCTGTAACTATCAGATTTGAAGGGTGAAGTGGGTAAGGTGTTTTATTTCCATCTCTTTTCAAATTTTGAATTCCTTCAATATAAACTTTCAATTTTTTAGTTAAAACTTTGTCAATCTTTCCGCTATGATCTTTAAAGTTTCCTCTTACAATCTTAACAATATCTCCTTTTCTAATGGAGATACTTCTTCTTCCATATCTTTTTGTTAATTCTTTTGATAATCTGCTCGCTAACATTTTTCTTTTGATGTGCAAAGGTGCATTCTTAACATACTTCCTTTGCTTTCTAGGTTGTACACTTCCTTTCCATGATTTTGAAAATTTTGTTTTCATTGTCTGTCTAAATATTCGTTTGCAAGCTCAATAAGTTTTCTTCTACACGGACCAACATCTACTCCCCCAGCTTCTTCTGCTCTTTCTATTGCATACACAACTTCAGCATAAGCATCATGGGTACCAATTCGTCCGCTAGCACAAGCTGCTTCAAAATTTCTCAAACTCCCTTCTAAATCCGTAATAATTTTTTCTGTCATTTTAAACAATAATACTTGCTAATTTAGCAATTGGACTCCATCTTTCCGCAGCCTCTTTTGCAATTGGGCCTTTCAATATAGTACCTTTTGGTGACCCTCTCTCGTCTTTCAAAACAACCGCTGCATTATCTTCAAATTTAACCCTTGTTCCATCTTCTCTTCTATATTCTTTTTTTTGCCTAACAATTATGGCGTTAACAACTGTCTTTCTAACTCCAGGAACTCCTTTTTTGACAGTTGCAGTAATATAATCTCCAACACCCGCTGCAGGTTTTCTACCCTTTACAGTTTTATGGCCTTTAACCGAAATAACCATTAATTTCTTAGCCCCCGAATTATCGCAAGTATCTACTACTGCCCCGACAGGCAAAGATTTAACCGTGTTTGATTTAATTGCTTTCATTTTCTACAACGACAAAACGTTTTGTTTTGCTTAATGGTCTACATTCTGCGATTTTTACAGTATCTTTATCATTTACTTCAATGCATCCAGGCACATGAACTTGAACTTTGGAAAGTCTCTTCTCATATCTTTCATATTTTTTCAAATAAAATTGCCTTTCCCATGCAACCACTGCACTTTTTTGAGCTTTTGCTGACTTTACAACACCAACAAATATTCTACCTCTAACACTCAAAGTGCCGTGAAAAGGACATCTAGCATCTTCACATTTCTTCTTAGGTTTTTTAACATCTATTCCAATTGATTTTTTCATTTTATTCGTTTCTTAATCCTGTCTTCAGGCCTCCCAACCAAAAGCTTACCATCGATTCGATAAACTTTTTCTCCGTTGTGGATGTCAAACACACATTGATTCTTAATCAATTTTTTTTCATTGTTCAACACAAACATGTTTTTTGTTTCGTTAATCACTTTTCCTGTAACTCCTATCAAATTTTTGTTTTTTGCCTCGATAACTTTTAATTTTTCACCAATGAATTCATATTTGACAACATCTTTGATGCCCATTATCTCTTCCCCTTAGAGACGAGACTTTTCATTCTTATCGCATCTGCATTAAATCCAAGTTTTACCAATTCGGACTTCACACCGTCACTATGATCTCCTTGCAATTCTATTGTACCTTTCTTCACTGTGCCTCCACATGCAAATTTTGATTTCAACTTCTTTCCTAAGTCTTTCAAATCAATCTCTTTTGGGTCCATGCCTTCAACAAGTGTGACAATTTTACCAAATTTTTTCTTTTCTTGTTTGATAACTATCTCTTGATCTTCTTTGGCTATTGTCTCACAAACACAAAGTTGTTTAGGTAGACCGCATTTTTCGCATATTTCACTCATTTCCTTTCTCCTTAACCTCCTCTTTTTTTAAATTTGTAAAAGTATGAATTCTTGCAATATTTTTCTTGATATTTTTAACTTGTCCAGGATTTTCCGGTGGAGTTCCAGTTGAGATCTGAGCATTAAATTTCATTAGTTCCTTTCTTAACTCTACTAATCTTTTTTCTAGATCTTCTTTACTCATTTCCTTTAGTTCCTTCACTTTTCTCATCCTTTACCTCCTTTTTGGGTTCCTCTTCTTTCAATTCAGGTTTTTGCTCAATAAGTTTAACATCATCTGGTAATGTCAATCCAGGAGGCATTATACTAACGTTTATACCAACTGCCCCAGCTTTAATGAAAGCAGTAGATCTCCCCTTGATAACATATTTGTCTGAAACATATCCACATTTTTTCAAATAACCATCCATAAATCTCCAAGTTTTAGCTCTTGAACTTGGTATTTTTCCACAAACAACAATTTCTGCCCCCATAGCCCCCGCATCCATTATGGATTGTAAAGTTTTGTAACCAATTGATTTGAATCTCTGTGGTCCAAATTTTTCTAAAGTGTAAGCAATTTTTTCAGCAATTGATTGAGCATCAAAATAAGGATTTTCAATATCTCCAATTTCAATTTGTGGATTTTCCATCTTAAATTTATTTTTTAAAGTGTTTGTCAATTTTCTAATATTTTCTCCCTTTCTACCAACAACCAATCCAGGCCTTGAAGTGTATATTGTAATCTTATCACCTAAAGGTGTTCTCTGAATCTTAGTGTGACTATAGCCAGTCTTCATAAATTCTGAAGCTATAAATTCTTTAATATGAAATTCTTTCATTTTTTGAACTAAAATATTTCTCTCAATCATTTTTTCTCCTCATTTTTCTTTTCCTTAGGTTTTTCTTTTTTAACCTCTGGTTTCTTTTTTGGTTTCTCTTGAGTTTTTTTCTCTACTTTACCTTCTTTAACTGTAATTTTAACATGAGTTCTTTTATTTTTGATTCTCCTTATCCTTCCATAGTGCCAGTTTCTTGAACCTTTGTTCGCAATTAATTCCTCGATAATTAAAGAGGCATTTAATCCAAGACTTTTAGCATTTGATTCAACACTTTTTATTAAATTCAAAATATGTTCAGATGCTTTTTTTGGAAACCTTCCACTAGCAATTTTTCCTTTTCTATGCCCCATATCTTTATTGAATCTCTTAAATGGAACTGCAGTTCTACCAGCAATTACTCCTTCCAATAATTTTTTGCTTTCTGCAACAGTCCTACCTCTAATAAAATTACAAATTTCAACACCTTGTTTAGTTGAAATGGGCAATCCCCTACCATAAGCCGTTGCAGTTTCTTTTACCATTTTTATCTCACCGATACAGCACTACTAGATTTTGTAGCTCCAATTCCAGGAGCTGAGTGTGCTACTTTGTTTCTCGTTTGTACAAATTCTCCCAAATATCTTCCTAACATCTCTTCATTTATTGTAACATCGACAAAAATTTTACCATTATGAATCAAAACTCTTTTTCCTAACATCTCAGGAACAATAATCATATCCCTCAAATGTGTCTTAACAGGCTTTGAGCTTTTCTTTAGTTTCTCTAAAAATTTCTTTTTATCATCTGTAAATCCTCTTTTTATAGATCTTCTTTGTCTAGCAGGAATTAATTTCATAAAATCATTTAATCCCATGTCTTTTAATTCTTCTATTCCTTTTCCGTAAAACTTAAATTCGCTTGGCATTAGTTGTTCTTTCTCCCGCTTTTCTTAGCTCTTAACATTCCAACCCTTCTACCCGGTGGAGAATTTTTAGGTGCAATACTTGAAGATTTTCCACCAAATGTAGGTCCACCTCTACCAGAACCAAATGGATGGTCTGTAGCATTCATAGCTCCTGCTGAAGTTTTAGGGTATAGTTTGTTTTTAGCTTTCATCATATAATGTTTCTTACCCGCTTTTAAAATAGGTTTATCCACTCTTCCTGCACCAGCCACAATCCCAATTGTTGCTCTGCAATCTGGATGAAATGCTTTATTTTTTTTAGAAGGCATCCTAACTAAAACTCTCTTGTCTGATTTGTTGTCGACTCTAGCAGAGCCTCCAGCAGTTTTAACATATTTTCCTAAATCTCCAGGATGTCCTTCAATATTATAAATAATAGTTCCTTCTGGAATATTTTTTAAGGGTAATGTGTTTCCTTTTTCGGCATCAGATTTAAATCCAGATGAAATTTCTTGCCCAACATACATCCTATCGCAAGCAATTGTAAAAGTTCTTTCTCCGTCTTCAAATTCAACCATTGCTATTGGAGCACTGTGCCCAACACAATCAACAATATCCACAATCTTTCCTTTCATAATTTCACTTTTTTCTTTTGAATCATAGGTTCTATGGGTAATTTTTCCTAAATAGTTATGACTAGGAGCCTTATATCTAGGTCCTCCCCTTCCTCTATGTTGTGAAATTATTCTTTTACCCATTTTACATCAATCCTAACTCTGTAGCAACATCAATTGCTGGAGTTTCATGTGATAATTTAACATAAGCTTTTTTTCTTCCCTTAACATCGTTTAAAATATTTACCTTTACAACCTTAACACTAAATAATTTCTCAATAGCCTCTTTAACTTCAACTTTTCCGGCTTTTTGATCAACAACAAATAATAGTTTATTCTCGCTTTCCATCAATCTAACAGCTTTTTCAGTTGATAAAGGATTTTTGATTACTTTGTAAGGTTCCATTATTTTTTCTCCTCAACTTTAGGTTTATTTTTTCCCTCAACCTTAACTTCTTTTTTCATAATATTATTAGTATACAACCTATCCTCTCTTAATTTTTCAATTGCACCCTCGCTCCATACGATTAATCTTCCAGGAACACAACCAGGGGCTAATTTCTTCGCATTTAAACTTGTAACTTGAGAAATCTCAATACCATGTAAATTCCTTCCAGCTTTTTCTAAAGAACATTCTTTGCTAACAACTAATAGAGGACCACATTTTGTTTTATACTTTCTACCTCTCCTAGTTCCTTTCCCTGCTCTAACTTTCCTAACACTAATCCTTTCAAGTTCTTTGTTCAAACCAATTTTCCCCAAAGCTTCTTTAACAGATTTAGTTTTTTCTAAATCCTCAAATTTAGACTCTAAAATCAAAGGAATATTTTCTGGAGTCTCATGTCTATCTTCAACATGTTTCTTCAAAACACTAGCAGCCAAAGCAGACCTAATAGCTTTTCTTTTTTCTTTTTTATTTATTTTCTCTTCTAAAATTTTTTCAGCTTTAGGTGGATGCGCTCTTCTTCCACCTTTAGTGCCTGGAGCAAAAGCAGCTTCCCATCCGAAATGTCTACCTCTTCTCCACATTATCTTTCTAGGAACTCTTGAAATACCATGACCATAACTTCCTCTATATTTTCTCCTTCTTCTACTCAAAACAGCAGAACTTCTTTGACCAGCTTTAGGCATAGCTCCGTAACTTTGTCTTTCTTTACTTTCTACAGCTAAAACTGCTCTCTTAATTAGATTGGGATGAATATCTTCCTCAAACTGTTTAGGTAATTCTATTTCTTTCCCTTCTTTCCCATCTACAGTTAGTATTTTCGCTTTCATTGTTTAGATTTTAAACTCACACTTGTTATTTCCGGAGCAAATTCCATTTTTTTCTTCGCCCTCATTGGTTCTGTTAATCTTATTAACCTTTTTTTTGGGCCAGGGATGCTACCCTTAACTAAAATATAATCATTCTTAACTTCACCATACTTCAAGAAACCACCTTTCGGATTTATTTCATCTTTATTATCACTTATTTTTAAAACTAAATTATTATATTCGGTTCTTACATGATATCCTGTTTGACCCGCATGTGCAACCCTATACATTATGTGTTGCTGTTGATTCCAAGGACCTAAAGAACCAGGAGCCCTTCTTGTTTTCTCAGATTTTTTAGCTCTTAATTTAATTCCAAATCTTTTAACGGCACCTTGAAAACCCTTAGCTTTAGTAACTGCATGAGCATCAACTAACTGTCCTTCTTTGAAAACATCTTGAATTTTAATTTCATTCTCTAATAATTTCTTTCCAAATTCTAAATCCTTGCTTCCCAAAGCAACTTCAAATATTTCTGGTTTTTTCTTTTTACCAATTAATTTTGGTTGAGTGTAAACAACAATTCTCATTTCATCCGCTTCCTTTGGTAAAGGTTTCTCTGAAAGCTTCTTAGGCATTGCTATTTTTCTTCCTAGTTCTTTATCTAAATTTTTTGCTAGAATTTCAGAAGTTAATTTTAAACCATAATTTGTTTTTTTGTAGAAGCGAAGAGAAAGAGGTTTTAATGGTGGACATTCAATAACCGTCACAGCCGTAGATATTAATTGGCCTTTAGTTGTTGAATTAGAATTGTCTCTTAATTTTATATGAGTCATCCCAGCTTTATAGCCAGCAAATCCAAGTAATTTAGTTCCATCTACTTCAGACCATGAACGAACACGTGGATAAATTCTTTGTGCTCTTTTCCTCGGCCAGAACTGCATACTTCCGTGTCTTGGACTTTTGGGTTTTGACATCCTCTCCGTATAATTGCATCCTATTCAGGGTGTGCAATCTTNAAGAATAAGCGAAATTTATTTTGTGCTTCACAGCAACGCTATATCCAAATAAATTGAGAAAATTAGGTGTTTATAAAACTGTCGGTAACGAAGACGTATAGATGTTAATTGCCTCGTCATTTCCAAAAGCCAAGTCATAGTTTACGATTTCATTAAGATGCGCCCATTTTGCTTCAGAGGATTCCTCATTTAACCTAACCTCTCCACGATGCTGAGCAGAAAAATACATATTAATATAATGCTTCCAACCCTCTCCTCCAGGTAATCCATCTAAATAAAATTGAAATCTTGATCTAACTATGGTTAAGCCAGTTTCTTCGAAAACTTCCTCAAATAATGTCTGCTCAACAGACCTTCCGTATTCTACTTTGCCTCCAGGTAAGCACCATAGGCCTCCTTCAAAACTGTCCTCACTTCTCTTGAGCAATAAAATACGATCCATTGGATCTTTAAGGAACGCTCTTACTACAGGAATAGGATGTTCCTTTGTAACCATTATTAAAATTTAGTTTAAGAGATATTTAAGAATTATTATCCTACTTCATCTTCTTTGTAATATCTTTCTGCTCTCCACATTTACCACACTCAAATCTTATCGTTTCAATGGCTTGTTTTTTACCAGTCTCTTCATTTATTCTCTGAACTCTTTTTCTTTTAAACGGAATAGATAATTCATCTTCATTCCCACATTTACAAGTATATTTTATATTAATAGTCAAAGTGTCTTCATATTCTGCCTTACCTACGGTATATTTACAAGAAGGACAAACATATTCTGTTGCTCTTATTTTTGCTTTGCCAGTTTTCTCATCTCTTGGCTTTCCCATTAATGCATTATTGCACTCGGGACATTGTTCTTTCAAAACCCATGCTTTCTCTTTTCCATTTTCATCTGCACGATTAGTGAAATAAACACAATCATTCGTAGATGTAGGTTCTTCTAAGCTCATTTTGCTGTGTCATTATCTGTATGTTCTTCAAACTCTCTTTCAGGTAACCAATCTTGATCTTTAACTACTCCGCCAACTTCCTTGGCATTTTTACCTATGTTAACAACCCATCCACTAAAGTCCTTTAAAAAACCTTTCCTATCTTCTGCATCATCCTTTAGATCATATCCTTGGTCGGTTGTTATCATATAGCCACCTATCAACAAAAAGGCTACGATTCCTATTGTTATCTTATTCATCTAATCACCTCTTATATATTGATTATAGATTATTAATAAATATTATGGTAATAAAGCTTAAAAATCGATAATATCCAATTTTACATAAAGCTCCATAGTCTAGTGGCCAAGGATGCGACCCTCTGGAGGTCGAGACCCAGGTTCAAATCCTGGTGGAGCTATTCAAAACCTTTTAAAACATAAAAATTCAAACAAATTCCATGACCAAAGATAACTATTTTCAAATATCAACAGCAATAGATTATCCTAGTGGTCGCTTTCATTTAGGACACGCTTATGAAAAAATATGTGCAGATGTCATAGCAAGGTGGAAAAGATTACAAAAAAACAAAGTTCATTTCAGCACAGGAACAGATTGCCACGGTTCAAAAATAGAAAGGGCAGCAAAAGAATCTGGAAAAGAGCCTTCAAAATTCGTTCAAGAAATTTCAGACGGATTCAAAGATTTATGCAAAAAATTAAATATTTCTCATAACGATTTCATTCAAACTACAGAAACGAGACATAAAAAAGTAGCTCAACATATAATAAAAAAACTAGAAGAAAACGGAGATATTTACAAGGGAAACTACGAAGGGCCTTATTGTGTAGACTGCGAAACTTACTATACTGAAAAAGATTTAGACAATAACAACTGCCCAATCCACAAAAAGCCAGTTGAAATATTAAAAGAAGAAAGCTATTTTTTCAAACTAGGAAAATATCAAGATTTCTTAATAGAACATTTAGAGAAAAATCCAAGAACGTTATGGCCAGAGAAAAAAAGAAAAGAAATTTTAAACAGATTAAAAGAACCGTTGAACGATTTAAGCATAAGCAGAAAGGACGTTAAATGGGGGATTCCTTTACCCTTCGATGAAAATCTAACCGAATTTGTTTGGGTAGAAGCCTTAAACAATTATCTAACCACAATAGGCTATCCAGATAATAAATTCAAAGATTTTTGGCCGGCAACCCATGTAATAGGTTCAGACATAGTTTGGCACCATACAGTTATCTGGTTTGCAATTCTAAAATCTTTAAGATTAGAACTCCCAGAAGTCATAGTCCACGGATTCATTAACTTAAAAGGAGAAAAATTAAGCAAAGCAGCAAACTTAAGGGTAGATCCTATTGAATTAGCAGAAACTTATTCTCCAGATGCTTTAAGATACTTTTTACTAAGAGAAATTCCTTTCGGAGATGATGGAGACTTTTCAGAAGAAGCATTATTAGCTAGATTAAATAACGAATTAGCGAACGATTTAGGTAATTTAGTAAGCAGAGTTTTAACTTTAGCAGAAAAAAATTTCAACTCAAAAATTAAATCTTCAGAAATAGACAAAGATCTAAGTTCTAAATTAAACTTAAAAATAATCAACGACAAATTCAAAGACTTAGAATTACATAATGTTCTAAATGAAATTTGGAAATTTATCAACGAGTGCAATAGATATGTTAACGAAAAAGAGATTTGGAAATTAGAAGGAGAGGATTTAGAAAACAAACTTTACAATTTATTAGAATCTATAAGGATAGTCTCAATTTTATTAAGCCCTTTCCTCCCAGAAACTTCTGGAAANATNTTNTCTCAANTNNGNNTNAAATGTGAAANTTTAGANGANGCAANNTTCNNTNTAATNGAANANTATANNATNAANAANTCNGAAGTNTTATTTANNAAAATAGAANANAAAGAANTAAAAGNANCTNNAACTNNAANNAANAAAGATGNCAAATTTTACAGATNTAGANTTAAGAGTNGGAAAAATANAAGCAGTTAAAGATCATCCNAACGCAGATAAANTATANATTATNTTNGTAGACCTAGGAGAATTTAACGCAGATAAATCNTTACAAATAGTTTCNGGNTTAAAACTAGCNTACAAAAAAGAAGANCTNNTANANAAAAAAATNATNGTNATANNNAANNTAGAAAATTCAGTNATTAGGGGNGTAGAAAGNTCCGGAATGNTATTNGCNNTNGAAGATGATAAAGGAANNNTANCTTTNNTAACTGCANNNAAAAGNNTTTTAGGAAGNAAAGTNTANACAGANCAACCAGATNTNAAAGANAAANAAGANNTAAAATTNAACGAATTNAAATCNATNCANNTNAAAACAAAAAATAGTAAGATTTATTACCAAGAACTACCTCTTAAAACAGATAAAGAAGAAATATTCATTGACAAAAATATGCCCGATGGCTTAATCGTGGAATAGGAGGTGTTATTTTGGCTGAAAAAGAATTACCAAGCAATCTTAAAGGATACAAACTTGAAAAGGAGGGAGCAATGGGACTAATTAAGAAACTTATAATCTTAGTAATAATTGTAATGGCTTTACTGTATTTTTTCCAAAGACCTTTATTCGATACAGTGATTAGTTACGTAACGAATTTATTTTAATTTCTTTTATTTTGTAAATGGGCCTGCGCAGATTTGAACTGCGGATCTCTACCTTATCAGAGTAGCGCCTTTGCCAGACTAGGCCACAGGCCCATGCAAGGATAGTGTCTAATTCGCCTTTTAAAAGTTTTTGTTAAGAACTATCTAAATAGAATTGATATTTATCCCAGAATTTTGGATTAGATGGTCTGATTATTTTAAACCATTTCTCTACCATTTCACGGCCTCTAACTTCCACAACTCCCAAATCGTTCCAATTTTTCTGTTCTCTTCTAGATATGTAAAAAGTAGATCTTATTCCTGAATTATTTATTAATTTACTAATTTGTGATATTAATTTCAATGAAATATCACAAATAATAATACGAGGATATAATTTCTTATTTTTATTTTCCAAATATAGGGTGCCATCGGTATCAAATAGCCCTCTAATCAAATCTTCACTAAATTTATACTTAAATTGTTCAGGTACAATTATGTTTAACTTTTTACCTAAGGGAAGGTTCAAAACTCTATGTTTAAAATTAACGAGGTCATTCGACCATTTCTGAAAGCCATAACATCCAGTGGAAGGCATTTCTCTTAAACTAATATCCAACCCATATAATTCCTTATACAATTGCTTTATCCTAAAATTGTAATGTTTTTTATCATCAATAATGTGCCCCCTTAACGCATAGCTACCACATATCTTACGCCCATTTTTGTAATAATTCATAGTGCCATCTCCAATATGTAAACCAGTTTCTTCTGCCAATTCTGAAGAAATCTTAGGGATGTTCATCTAATAAATTGGTGCTTTTCCCTTTATAAGTCTCACGAGGGTATGGCGAGTATGTCATTTGAATGTAAAATATATCTTATAGTATCTACTTTAAATAGAAAATAAATCGCCTGAGAGAGGAATATCAGATAAAAATCTCTTGAACCTCTGACCTTTACCGAGGACTTAAAATTATAAATCCTTTACGGTATCTAGCCAATAGGATAACAGCTTCATATGTGCATACAAATAGTATGCAAATCGTATGCTCTACCTACTGAGCTACTCAGGCTTACTATCAAGGGGACAATATTTATTTTAAAAACCTTTCTAATTAAGAATAAACCAATTTTTCAATGCCATGATATCCAGTAGCATCTCCCAATCTAACTATCTCTTCACTTAGTTTAGAAAGGACACCGTGGGTAACTTCATGTAATAAAATCCCATATTGTTCAATTTTGTCCATATAATCTCTATTAAGCAAATTTATTACCGCCTTACCAATTTCATGACTACCTTTAACAACGTAATCTATTCCAACACCAACTTGTTCTCTAGTACCCTCAATAACATAAAAGAAAAATTCTTCACCATAATCTCCAACAACTTTCACTAAATTATCCAAATTCTCTTCCAAGGACATTTTATTCAACTAATCTATTAATCTCATCAAAACTTAATTCTTCTTCTAATGAAGGCAAATCAGAACTAACTCCCTCTACACTATTAATTATTTGCAATAGTAATTGATTAGGATATTCGCACCATCCATTCTTGCACCATTCTCCTTCTTCACAATTTCCAAGGGCGACACTAAGATCATAGTGTTGACATCCAGGAAGATCTCCATTTTCAAATCTCCAATCCCTTACTTCTAACACACATTCATAAGGTTCTGGCCAATAATTCATGAACAAATCTCACATAAATGTCTTTTTAAAGACTTCTTTTTCAAAAAATATTTATAATCCTACATATTACTTAAAATTATGGCAAAATATGGATCTTTGTTTAAATTAAGTGAGAAAAAATATAAAAAGATAGAGGCCATAAAACCTGTAGTGACCATCAGTTTAGTGATGAAAGAATATGATGAACTTAAAGAAATTATTTTTCAAAGAACGGAAGAAGAATTAGAGATGATTAAAAGTATTGTCGATAATGAGCTAAAAAAACTATTCGTTTATAATATCACCAGTAAAAAAATAAAAAACAAAGAAGGTAGATTTCTAACCCCTGAAGAAATAGCAAAAAATCTAATGATGGTTATTTTTACTATAGAGGGGCTAGTAAGAAGACAAAAATTTCACTTAAATCACCCAGATACTTTCGAACAAGCCTTTGCAACTGCTCTGGGCTATAATGAACACAAAAATCATCCTATTGGAGAGCATTTAGCAGATGAACTAAGAAAAAAATTCATCGCTTTCTTAAATAAAGAGTTTGAAATTATGAATATAGCAAAACTTTGCACAAAAATAAAAAATTCTTCTTTAATCATTATAGATTATATTAATTCAATAACAGATCCAAATAATATGAGACAAAAAAAAGATCTAGTATCAGAAGAAGAATTTCAAAAATTAAGAGAAGAAAATGAAGAGTTGTGCGAGAAAGCTATAAAGCTAAATGAGGAAGAAATGGCAAATGCAAGCGATTTAGATGATAAAATAGAAAATCTCTCAGAAATGTTTGATATTGACAAATTAATAAAAGAAACGACTACAAAAGCATTTCAAAAAGCTAAGCAAAAAAGAGAAGACAGAAGAAATTTCAGAACAACAAGAGCATCAATCTAAAAATTCTTTCTTCTTAATTTTTTCAGGTAAATACTCATCCGAAATAAAACTAATTCCTCTAGAAGATAATGCCTGAATTTCTGCTTTAGATCCTAATTGTTTCATGGCTTTAAATTCTTTCTGCCATTCTTTATTATCTTTAAACCAAGCATAATTTTGAATCTGTTTTAATCTGCTAGTATCAGAATCCTTAAACTTGATCAAATGTTTTTGTAATTTATATTTTTCAATGTCTTCAACAGTTATTCCTAAAAATTTAACATCGGGAATGGCCATCTTCCCAGAAATGTGAGCTAAATTAATACTCCCATATTTTATAACAGAATAAATATAATGTCCCCATGGGTCCATATCAGTTAAAACATAAATCGGCAACTTATGCTCTTTACTCAATCTTTGTAATAGTCTTCTAATCCCTCTTGTAGTCTGACCTTGAGAACTCATAATTATACACTTGTGTTTTTCCCAAAATTTGTCTTCATGCAGTCTTTCCCAAACAGCAGCTTTCTCCATGTACAAAACATACTTAGCAGTAACTTTCTTAAATTTTATCTCCTCAACATTAGAAGGAATACTCCAACCCCCACTTCCTAATTTGCTCCAATCAATAACATCTCCTTTATCTTGTATCACAACCTTGCCAGCAACACTTCCATTTTTGTTCGCATTAATATTAAGTTGCTCTCTACTATTACTTGTTACCAACTCTAAATCTTCTATAACAGTATCACTTTCATTTTGCTCGTCAACAACATTAACTTTGGTCCCAGGTATGGTTCTTTTAGCCATATAGAAAACATCCCTTAATGAAGCATGCTTTTCTTCTTTCAATAAATTATGGCTAACCGCCGCAATCTCCATTGTTTGTAAAAACTTTTTAGCATGAGAAATATTAAAGAAATACCTAGCAGAAACTTTATTTCCTAATTTCACAGTTCTAGATTTAGCGTCAAACTCAACATTACTCAAAGCTCTAATAGGAACAGCTATCTCAGGATTTTTCCCTCCCTTAATCTGCTTCAATACTCTTTTCCCTAACTCTTCAAGATTTAAGAGTGGTTTGCTTTTCTTTTTTACCATCTTTCTTAGTTTTTTTCTTTACAGTTTTCTTTTTCTTAGGTTTTTCTTCCTCTTCTTCAGGGATTAGTTCCTTTAAAGATCTCTTTAATGTCTTATTTAATTTTGCTGTTATAGTATCTCTTTTTTCTTTTGTTAATTTACTAACTGACGTGGATATTTCAGGAATATATTTCTCAAACAAATCCAATCTCTCTTTTTGTTCTTTAACTCTAACAGTTCTTCTAATATAGCTAGCTAATTTCCTACCAACTTCTTGTATAGCTAATTTAATCTGCTTTATAATCTCTGGATAATGAGCCACAGCTTCTTTAGATTCAGAAGTAAAAGGTACCCACACAGATGCCATATGAATTGCTAGTACGACAGGACCAGAAGGCAATGCACCCTTACTTTGGCTCAATCCATAATTCCTCCAATTAGTTTCAATAACAGATTTTGTTATAGCACAAGCACTTTGTTGATACTGCAATGGTACTCTATTTGCAAATCTTAGTAGTTTAAGACTATCTTCCATAGATAGTTGCCCCCCATAAGCAACACTAGCCTCTATCTGAAAAGGATTTCCTCTGTAAACTGCAGCAGGCCTTATAGTAGACGCAAAAAATTCTGCAGGGACCTCTTTCTCAAAAGATTTTTGTAAAGCATCTTCCCCAATAGGACTTAAACAATTCGTAGGGGGAGCTATTAATTTTGTACTTTGAATTTCTTTATAGATTTTTTCAGCCAATTCCCTATCTATTTCTTTAGGTTTAGTAGCTGGTTTTATATCAATAGCAGCACAAACTTTCTTAACAGTTGCAGAACTTACTCTTATGAAATCCCTTGTTAAAAATGCACTTAATGTTTTAGATTTAGTCAGTTCCAACATAGAAATAAAAATTCCTAATTCTATTCCATGAGGATGTGGTTTAATCTCTTTTGGTTCAGCAGGCAATTCATCAGTAGCTCTTGGATAAGTTGTTGTTTTACCTTCAGGGTCAGTAAAAATTAATTCTGCATGCGGATTAGCAATAACAGTCTGTTTTAGATATTCATCAACCCCTCTAGCTCCTTTTTGATAGATAGCTTCCATCTCCAATTCTACGCTAGTTCCATGATCTTGATCAAAAGAAATTTGCTTATCTGTTAGAATAATGGGTTCATTAACTTTGGTGTCAATTCTTAATTCGTAATAATGCGCAGGTTTACTTTTAGAAATTTTAGAAATTATTTTAGCAGCTTTTCCCGTTGTCAATTGAGCATACAAAACCGCAGCTGAAATTCCAATACCTTGCTGCCCCCTAGTCTGTGCCAATTTAAAGAATTTACTTCCATATAATAATCTAGCAAATATATGGGGTATCTGTTTCCTAACAATCCCCGGTCCATTATCTTGAACCATAACTGTATATCTTTCCTCACTTATTTGTTTTATTTTGACTTTTATCGAGGGTAAAACTTTAGCTTCTTGGCAAGCATCCAAAGAATTGTCTACAGCTTCTTTGATGGTTGTTAATAATGCTCTCCTAGGATTATCAAAACCAAGTAAGTGCCTATTCCTTTCAAAAAACTGAGAAACAGAGATCGCTTGTTGACTTTTTGCTAATTCTTCAGCTATAGTTTTTGCCATGACTTCCAAAAAATGGAATTAATTAATAAAAGTTTGGATTTTAAATTGGGACAACATCAACCAAAGTTCCTTGTTTCACCGAATCAAACAATTCAACTACTTCTCTATTTCCAACTCTAATGCAACCATGAGAATCTGGTTGTCCTAATAAACCTTCTTTGTTTGTCCCATGGATATAGATATATCTCTTAATGGTATTTTTGTTGTTTTCTTCCAAACCATCTAATTGTAAAATTCTAGTCGTCATCAATGCAGAAGACTGCTCCCCTCCCCCATCATATTTTATTTCAGCTGTTCTTCCAGTGTATTTTCTCCCCTTAAAAACAGCACCAATCTGCCTACCCTCGCCAATTTTTTTATAAACTCTATGCACACCAGATGCTGTTGTTAACTTACTTTGGCCAAAGCCTTTAATTCCAGTAGAAGTTTTAAATCCTTTCAGAACAACTATTTTATTTTGATCTTTCTTAACCAAATATGTTCTTTGTTTTTTGCCATCTATAATAATAACTTTATCATTTTTAACACCAAACCTTTCTTCTAATTTCTCATAACTTAGCTTTATTTTTTCCTGACTTTCTTTAGAAATTGCTTCTCCAGTCAAATTTAAAAACTCTTCAGATTTTGGAGAATCTCCCTTTGATTTTTCTAATAATTCTTCATCCAACTCCTTTTTACTTTCAGAAGCCTCAGCTTTTCCACTAGTTCCTCTCAACACATTTCTTCTAATTTCAGGAGCTTCCACAACCATTTCTTTTCTAGGATCTTTTGTGGGTTTATCAGGGGTAGAGAGGGTAGCATAACTACTTGCAACAGATGCACCAATAAACACCACTGCCGCAACCCTTCTAAGTTTCTTACCATAGTTAGATGTTTTTCTAATAATTTTTTCCAACCCCTTTTTCTCTACCATCAAATCTTTCAAATCAACTCTCTCCACTTGAGTAATTTCTTTATCAATTTCTTTTTCAAAATCCGTTAAATCAGATAATAATTTTTTTTGAAACTGTTTAAAATCCACAGTTCTTTTTTTTGCTTGTTTAGATTTAAAACCCTCTTCCTTCTGACTTATTTCTTCTTGTGTAGATAAAAAAGTTTTATAGACTCCCTCCAAATCTCTTCTTAGATCTTCTAATTCAGAATATTTATCTTTCTGCATTAATATTGCTTCTGCGATTGTATGGCTAGCAATGTTTACCCTAGTAATGCAAAATCCTATCAGCCCTTTAAATTAGTCTCCAAGATAAGAAATTCTTTGAATAAAATATCCACTTGTTTTCACATTAATTTCATTTTTTTCTTTTAATTCTTTAAAGATATCTTCTAATCTTTCAATTTGAGAAACAATCCAACTAGTTTTTCCACCAATTTGTTTTTTTAATTTGCCTCTTTCCTTTAAGTGCGCCTTTAAACCTTTCCTCTCTTCCAAATAAGCTATATCTTTTCTCAAGAAAGCAATTGTATCAGTAACCAATGTACCAAATTCGTTTTCAATGTTTCTTACTATCCACAACACTTCTGTCTTAATAACGCTAGAAACTTTAGTCTTTTTAAAAAATTTCTTTAATCTATCAAAAAATTCCTCAACAAGCGCCAGAGGATTTCTTATATCATATAAGATCTCAGTATACTCATTCTCAATTAGCTTTCTTAGCTGAGTTATAATCTGCATTAAATCATATAATTGTCTTTTAGCTAGTTTCTCGTATTCTCTTACTTCTGTCATTGTAAAATTTTCAATATTATCAATATCTCTTTCATCTACTCTTTTTAGCGCCCTTTGTAATTTCAACACTTCTGACCTATTCTTTTCTCTCTTTTTCTTAACAGAAGCATAATCATATTCGTACTCTTTAATTTTAGAAGATATTTTCTTATCTGTTTCATACACCTTTTTTAAATTAACAAAATTTCTAGAATCTTTCTTCCTACGCATTAGTCTATCTAAGAACATAGTTATTGAAGTAGTTCTTTCATATATTAAAGTTTCTTCAATTCTTTTATTTTTCTCTCAACAACGCTAAAAACAGGACCTTGCGGCGCACCTTTCAAAATATCATGAACTGCATTCCTAGCGATGTTAACCTCTTCCATCTCTCCAACAATACAAATTGTTTTTCCATAAACAACGACATTAGTCCCAGTTATTTTTTCTACAATTTTCCTGATTCTACCCTCTTTTCCAATTATTCTACCCTTGATCCTCTTCATTTTATCTTTGTTTTTCCCAGAATAATCTGTAATATCGATAATTTCGCAACAATGGTCTTCCTTTATCAATCTTAAAGCTACACTCGGTCTACATCCTCTTCCAATAGTTTTAACAATATTAAGACATTCAAAAGCTTTCAAACTCTCCTCTCCTTTAATCACAACTTCCCCTTCAGAATTAACTAAAATTTTACAATCTGTGGACGATTCTATTCTCCTTTTATCTTTTCCTTTTTCTCCTATCAGTACAGCCACCCTCTTCTTCGGGATTTTAACTTCGTATGTTTCCATTTTAGAATTCTTCAATATCTTCTAACTTTTTCAAGTAGCCTTTTTTCTTCAACCAATCTACTTGACTAGATCTATATTTAAAGATGACATCTCCTTTCGCATCTCCCTCAAATTCCCATGGCTCAACTAAAACTAAGTCTCCTTCCCTAACCCACAATCTTCTTTTTAACCTTCCAGGAATTCTGCAAATTCTAGCTTTACCATCTAAGCATCTTACTCTCATCCTACTTCCGCCTAATCTTTGATCAACAATACCTAAACTTTGTTTATCTCTAGGTAATTTAACTCTACTAATCTCTTGTTGAATCAATTCTTCCTTAGCTTTTGCTTCTTTTTCTTTCTTACTCATTGTAAAATTTATAGAATTTGAATTTATAAACCTATTCCTCTAATCTAAATAAAACAGTAGCTCTATAAACATCCCTTCCGTCTTTTCTCCCAAATAATTTTTTACTTTCTTTAACTTCACCATTAAATCTTTTTCTTAATAAATTTCCTAAACTTCTTGTTTCTTTCTGACTATTCATATACAAATCATATCCTTGCTTTATTTCTTCAATCTTAGAAATAAATAAATTTTTTCTACCATCGCAATATTCTTTCACATATTCTAAAATTTTTTCATCTTTAGGTCTTATTTGTAGTTTAGCTTCAAAATATTTTCCTCCAGATCTTTTACAATTGTTACACATAGAAAATTGAATTTTCAATGGGACTTCATAATGTTCTTCCATTTTAACTTTTTCAATTTCACCAGCAACATCAACACCCAAATTCAAATTAACAAAATTACCTCTAGAAACTTTTAATTTCTTAGGAACTTCAACTTCAATCTCTAAATTATTCAAGTCAACATCCGAATTAATAACTATTTTTTTACTAAACAGTTCTTTGGTTACTTCTTTAATACATGTCGTTAAATCGTCAGATAATTTCTCTTGCCAAGAATTTCTATATAAATAATTTTTACAATTGTGACAAATAACTATTTTCAAATCTTTAAAATGTTTCAATAAAGTATTCTCACAACTAAAACAACCTCTACAAAACTCATTAATCAAATTTTCTTCAGTCCCACATTTAACACAGAATTTAGCTTTCATCAAAAATTACAATTGCACATGGCACGCCTTCAACTTTTAAAATATGATCTTCTTCTATTATAGAGTTATCAATCGCAAATTTAATAGCATTTTCTCCCACAATGTTTGCAGAGTTAGTACTTTTTAATAATTCTAAGATCTTTTCCTCTTCCATTTCTTCGCCATTATAAAAATACTCAGAAATCTTAAGATATTTTTCACCTTCTTCAAACTCTTTACCAATTATATCTTTATCTGCAATAGAAACAATTTTTCTGTCTTCCGCTTTGTGTATTTTTACTAACATTTTCAACCAATGGTATCCACCTTTTCTTTTTGTCTTTCTCTTTCCCAAGATTTAGTAATTATAGAACTTAATTTCTTAAATTCACTTTTTATTTTACTCCAATCTTTTAAAATTTCTTTAATTTCTTTAGCAATAGTTTCTTCATTTTCAACTAATTCTAAAGAATAAGCTTTATGATATCTGTGAGACAATACTTTGTAAAAAGTAAATAAATCTTTTTTCTCATCATTCGTTGTATTTTCTACTTCAACAAATGCATGCAATCCTTGCGGATTAGGACTTATAACTGGCTCAATATAATTCAAATAAATCCCCATCCTATTACAAATAACTCTCAAAACTGCTCTTGTTAAAGAATTAACTTTCTCAATATCTATAGCACTTATCTCAAACTCATTATTTATCTCATCATAACTAGGTAAATTGTATTTTTCCTTAATTTTTTCGTATTCTTTTTTTAATTCCATTTTAAATCTTAGTTTTAATATTATGTCTAGCACCACACGCAGTACATCTCAACATATTTATTTTTCCTTCTTTAACGATTTGAGTATCTGGTTTCCCACATTCTTTACATAAAACAAAAGTTTTTGCATATAATTCTATTTTCTCATTTATTTGCCCAGCGCTAATTTTCCTACCTAAAATCAGTCTTTTATCATCTAAATTCCCAGGAGCTGCCAATTCTCTCAATAAGAACTTAAGTAAATGCTCCACTTCCCTTCTTAGATCATTAGCAATTTGCACAAAATTAACGATTATAGTCTTATTTCCTTCTATATGACCTTTAACTTTAGGAATTTCAAACCTTTCTCCTTTAGATGCATCTTCAGGTAATTCCTTTAATCCCTTATCTAATAATTCCTCGTAATCCATACTTTAACTTTAGAATTTAGGCTTTTTAAAGGTTTTTACAACATTTTAACCTTGCCAGCAACATTTTCATATATTTCACCAGCTTTGATTAATTCTTGGATAATATCCTCAGCTTTTTTAGCATCAAACCCAGAACTAGCAATAACACTATCCACCTCAGAACCTTCTCCTTGGTCTGAGTTTCTTATTAATTCCAATATTTTCTTCCTATCCTCGAAATTATCTTCTATTTTCTCTTCTTGAATATTCTCCTGAGAACTCTGCATTGGTGTAACTTGAGGAGCACTATTCTCAACTTTAGGCATCTCTCCTAACTCTTTTTGCCTAACTTTTGCCCATAAAGGATCTATTTTCTTAGCAATTTCATAAGAAATAAAAAAATTATTACCATATTTCCTAGGTCTACCAACAACAATAACCACATCTCCAATTTCAACAGAATTTAATCTAATACTATCTTCTTTAAATGCTCTAACTTGAATATTTCCACTACCATCATCTATGGTTAAAGAACTTAAGTTATCTCCTATTTGTTTATCCACAACATTCGCTATAATGTTAACTCTGCTAATCTGTTTTTCTCCAACTTGTATATAATTTGGCTCCCAACCATCTTTTTCAACATACTGTCCCCTAGAAATTTCCCCAATCCTAACTTTATAAGCAACTTGTCTTTGTTGCATTTCTTGTTGTTCTGGCATCTTAAAAAGAAATATCTTTTAATTTAAATAAATTTATATCCTGGACAAAAATCCTGAACGTGGTTCAAAAATCTCACCCGACCTTTTCAATTTCTCAATACTCTCATTAACTTTATCTTCCTTTATTCCTTTTTCAGCAGCTTCATTAATTATGTCCCCTATTGGAATAACTTTTCCCACTTTGCCCTCTAACTCACTTATAATTTCTCTAACACCCAGAATCTTTCCTCTCTCACTAGCTGTAATTCCAGTACCAATCCTATCTATGTCTATTTGACCAGTCTCATAATCGAATCCAACCTGCATCAAACAATCTTTCAAAATAGCTATAGCTCTCTTAGCATCCCTTCTTTCAACTTTTTCACTTAATCTAACTTTAGCACTTCCTTCAGCCAATCTTACAAGCGCTTCTAATTGTCTTGCAGAAATCGGAATTGGCTTTACTCCACCTTCATCTCCAACAGTAGGCATATTTCTTAAGCCAACATAAAAACTCTTTATTTCTTCAATAGCTTCTTTAGTTAATTTAGGGTTTATTCTTTGTTTTACATAAGCAACATATTTTTTTATCATTTCTGAAGATATCTCACTGTTCAATTGCTTGGGATCTCTTTGAATATCTAAAACATGCTGAGCAATTTTACTATCTTTATCTTTTTCTGGTAAATCTCTTATCGTAAAAATTAAATCAAACCTATTAATCAAAGCAGGAGGCATGTTAATTTGTCCAGCAATGGGAGTATAAGGATCAAATCTACCAAATTTTGGATTAGCAGCAGCAATTACGGTGGTTTCAGTTCTTAAAGTAGCTTGAATATTAGCTTTAGAAATTGTAACTGTTTGCTGCTCCAAAGCTTCGTGCAGCGCACTTGTATCTTCGACAGAAATTTTATCTAACTCATCTAAACACGCAATACCTTGATTAGCTAAAACCAAAGCTCCAGCCTCCAACGCCCAACCTCTCAAAAATTCATCTTTAACAACACTTGCAGTCATTCCCGCAGCACTCGCACCCTTTCCAGAAAGAAATCTTGCTTTCGGAGCAGTCTTAGAAATAAATTGCAAAATCTGAGATTTACCTGCTCCAGGGTCTCCTACTAATAAGATATGTATGTCTCCCCTAGTTCTAGTCCCATCAGGTCTTATTTTCTTCACCCCTCCCATTAATTGTAGAACTACAGCACCTTTAACAGCATCATGTCCATAAATCGAAGGGGCTATAGAAGCAATAAATTTTTCATATATCTTAGGGCTCTTTGCAAGGTCTTTAATTTGTTTTTCATCCTTCTTGCTTATTTTAATATCTTCAAAGGTTTCTTCAACAGGCACAACAGAATTACATTCCATAACCAAATCATATCTTGTACTTTGTCCACCGGTACTCAAGGGAATAGCAATCTCCTTAACAATACCAACAACACTTATCTTGCTTCCAGGTGTACTCCTTTTCTCCATCTTTGGGTCAACTAAATCTTCTTTCAAAAAAATAGCCAATCTTTTAGGTTGTTCCCCTCCATCTAAATTTTCAGGAGCTTCTTCCAAAACAATTCTTTGAGCATCAACTAAAACTTTGGATAGTAATCTAAATTTACCCCTTCTACCACAACTACATCTACTGGGTTCCTTAAATTTACTATCTAATTGCAATATAGTAATATTATTTCCACAACTAGGACATTCAAAAACAGCACTAACAACCTGCGGTCTAACATCTGAAGTTTGCCTTACAATTCCTTCCACGTTTATCAACTTAGAAAGATGAGGAGATCTTATGTCTCTTATTTTGACAACTTTTGTTTTTGGTAAATTAATTATCCTCACTCTAATATCAGAATTAGGTAATTCGATATTTCCAATAGCCAATTCAGCAGCTTTTAGAACATCATCTGGTTGATTTAATAATTCTTCACTTAATTCAGGGTCAAATTTAGTAATATCTGAGAAATCAACATTCACACTACCTAAATCATTCAAAGCAATTTCATGCAGTTTTTCTTTATAGGTTTCAAAAAATTCTTGAAATCTCTCAATATGGTCAGAAGTCTCCATATTACCTCCCCTTTAAAATAAAAAAGAAAAAAACTATTTAAGTTTTTCCTGTTTTTTTCAGATTTTTAACTAATTTGTCTACCGCTTCTCTCAATTTAGTCTCACTTCTAGTTCCAGTACAAACTATCTTTCCATTACNAAATAACAGGAATGTGGCCCTAGTTCCGGATAATTTATACACTAATCCAGGAAACTGTTCTGGTTCATACTCTGTATTTTCCAATTCCATCGCTAAAGAGTTCAAATTTAGATCCATTCCAATACTTCCAGAAGCCACCATATTCTGAACATTTACTTTAGGTACGGTTTTGATTCTTATCTTGATTTTAGCAATATTTTTGATAATACATTGTATACTTTCCTTAACTTTCTTCATAGATTTAGCTCCAGTAGAAACAATTTTTCCAGAACTAAAAATCAAAGCACTAGTCTTAGGCTCTCTTATTCTCATAACCAATCCAGGAAACTGTTCAGGATTGTATTCCGTATTCGGTAGTGTTTCAGCCAGTTTTATTAAGGGAATATCTTGCCCCAAAGAAGCTGAACATACGATATTAACAATTTTAATCTCTGTTTTACTTTTCTTAGCCATGTTATTACCTCCACCTCATAACTTTTTATTTATAAATGTATAGAAAACTATATAAAGGGTATGGTCAAATTTTCGGTTTAGAATTTCTTCTTTATTTTAAACAATATTCCAATACCAATTGCTAAAATTAAAACTAAAATTACAGCAGGAAGCATATCTGAACTGTCTTTTTCCACTTCTTTTTCAGGAAGTTCTTCTGGAATTTGTATCTCTTCAACTTCCTTTATTTCTTCAATAACCTCTTCCACTTCTTCAACAACCTCAGGTTCTATAACTTCTTCCCCTTTGATATAACAATCACCAATACCATCTAATTCTAAGTTATATTTATCATAATTACTTGAAAAACACTGATTAAGATTAGAAAATCCCACTCTAAATCTATTAACAGAGTTATCTTCAGGAAATTCATAAATCATTACATATTTATCTCCTTCAAATTTCTTAACTTCCGCATTTTTGGGTTTAACGCCATTTGTCACAATCCTATTTTTTATATCCTCATAAGCTTTTTCAGCAAATAAACCAAATTCTAAATTATCTTCAATAGATAAAGTTCCGATATTACTCTGTTCAAATCCCTTAGCAATGAAAAATCCATAAAAAACATTATTTTCAGTATAACATTCATCTACTTGAAGATCTAATAAAGCACAACTAAAATGAAATTCAGGACATTCTAATGTTTCTTTTATAATCTCAGTAGATTTAACGCCTTCAAATTCTAAAGGATAAGTAATCTCAATAATTTTATTCCCTCCTCCCAAGACTTGGCCTTCATCAGAAGTAAATATGCCTGTTTCTCTCTTTCGATTAGGAGGATTTTTTTTAAAATAATCTATATCCCATTCTCCTTCAACAAGTTTGTCATCAACTTTCAATTCAATTTCATCTACCCTTGATTCATTTTTATCTTCTGCACCTAATGTAATTGTAAATCCTCCATTCACTTCACAAGTTTGAGATTCTAATTTAAGAGCATTCACGCTTCCAATTAATAAAACAAAAATAAATAAAATCAAACCTCTTTTCATAATAATTAGGATAATTTAGGAATATTTATTACTTTTTATTTAGACAAATTTGAAAAGTCTTTTCTCTGACTTTAATTTTATCTGTAAATTCATAACCACCATTAACACTCTTCAAAAATTCTATGTTTTCAGCCCCAACTTTATCTTTAATATCTTTCTCAAATTTAACCAACATCAGATCTCTATCCACAATAGCTAATTCGATTTTATCATCCCTTTCTAACTTAGCTTCCTTTCTCAAATTTTGAATCTTCCTCATTATTTCTCTAGAATATCCTTCAGCTAAGAGTTCATCATCCAATTTAATATCTATTTCTAATTTAAATTTGTCAATAGCTTTTTCTTCTTCCAAAACTAATTGTTTGATGTTTGTTTGTCTTAAAATTAATTTCTCAAAAATTTCCAAAGCTTCCATGACTTTCATATCTTTTGTTTGTATTGTAACCTTTCTTAAGGGCCATCTAACTCCCAATTGATTTTTTTCTCTTTGAGCTAAAATTTCTCTTATTATTTCTTTAGAATTTTCCACCCCATCTTCTAATTTATTGTCTATTTTTTTTACATCACTTTCGGGCCAATTTTCTAAATGAATGCTATCTTCTTTCTCTTTTAAATTCAAATAAATTTTATCAGTAATAAATGGACAAATAGGAGCCAACAATTTTATAGATGTCAGTAAAACTTGTTTCAAAACATAACTAAAATGGTCATCATCCCTCCCTCTCCCATATTGAATATATTCTCTACTAACATTATCGGTAATAAATTCTGTTAGTTTCCTAGTAGCATTTTTATATTCAAACTTAGCTAAATCAATATTATAATCTGTAATCACAGAATTCATTTTAGAAATTATCCACTTATCTTCAACAGCACTTATCTTCACATCTTTCTTTACATCAAAACTTAAAACATAATTATGGATATTCCATAAAATATTCAAAATCCCAGTAACCTCTTTTTTCAAAATATCAACGCTAAACTTTTCCAATTCATAAGGAGCAATATCCCACATGTAATATAATCTCAAAGCATCTGCACCAAAATCTTTTAGCCCTTCTTCAGCTAAAATAACATTACCAACACTCTTACTCATCTTCTCTCCTTTACCATCTACAACCCAGCCAGGCATTGAAACTTCCTTATAGGGGGTCTTATCAAAAACAGAAACTCCACAAACCATCATATAATAAAACCATCCTCTAACCTGGTCTTGACTTTCATTCACCCTATTAACTGGGAAATTATCTTCAAACAATTCTTTATTTTCAAAAGGATAATGCAAACTAGCCCAAGGAGCAATTCCAGAATCAAACCAAACATCAAATATATCTTGAATTCTCTCCATCTTTTTACCACATTCACATTTCAAATGAATTTTACTAGCATTATGCAAGTCAAAATTTTCTTTTACATCTTCGGAAGAATTTTCTTTTAATTCTTTCAAACTCTCAATAACCTTTGTCTTCCCACATTCACATTTCCATAAAGGTATAGGAATATCCCAATATCTTTGCCTAGAAATATTCCAATCGATTGCATTTCCAACCCAACTTTCAAATCTTTCCCCTGCATATTTGGGCAACCACTTAACATCGCTATTTTCACTTAACATTCTGTCTCTTAAATTATCAACTTTCAAAAACCACTGGTTACTCATTCTAAATATCAAAGGGTTTTTACATCTCCAACAAACAGGATAACTATGGGTCTTCTTAGAATGATGTAACATTTTATCCTCTTTAACCAATAATTCTATTATATCATCATCAGCTTCTTTAACAAAAACTCCTTCAAATTGTCCAGCATCCGAAGTGTATTTACATTCATCATCCAAAGGGCTTGGGCTTGGTAAATTATATTTCTTCCCAACTTCGTTATCTGTTGCACCATGCCCTGGAGCAATATGAACAAACCCAGTCCCATCTTCAACATTAACAAAATCCTCAAAAACATCTCTACTCTCTCCAACTTTTTTCTTTGCAGCAACTTTACTAGGAACTCTTTCTTTCAAAATAGGAACAGACATGTAAATTTTATGAGCATTAGGATTTTTATCTAATTCTTCTTGAACAGGAACATGTAATAAAGATTCATATTCAACTCCATCTAATTCTGCTCCAACAAATTTCTTCAAAACTTTATAACCAATCTCAAATTCTTCTAATAATTTTAAACCATTCTCTGCTAGAATTAAAACCCCTTTAGAAGTTTCAACTTTAACGTAAGTTCCTTCAGGGTGAACAGCAATAGCAACATTACTCACTAAAGTCCAAGGTGTCGTAGTAAATACTAATAAATATTCATCTTTTTTCTTTAATTTAAATTTAACAAAAATAATGGGATCTGTTAAATCTTTATAAGAATCAGTAACTTCATATCCGGCCAAAGCAGTTTCACATCTTGGACACCACGTAACAGCTTTTTTACCTTCGTAAACTAAATCTTTTTCCCATAATTGTTTGAATGTCCACCATCCACTTTCTAAATAATTATTCTCATAAGTCAAATAAGGTTCTTTCCAAGAATACCAACTTCCCAATAAATCGTAAACTTCCATCCATAAATCTTTATTAGTAGCAGCCCATTTCTTACATTCTGTAGTAAATTTATCAATCCCTAATTTTTCAATATCTTTCTTACTCTTTAATTTTAATTGTTTTTCCACCATATTTTCAACAGGCAATCCATGTGTATCGAATCCGGGTTGGAAAAGCACGTTTTTACCTTGCATAAAAGCTAACCTAATATTCAAATCTTTAAACACAGTATTTCTAATATGTCCAACATGAGGAACAAAATTAGCATAAGGAGGACCGTCTAATAAAAAATAATTATCTCCTTTAGAATTCTTTTTCTCTAACTTCTTCAAAAGATCTATTTTTCTCCAATTTTTGTTAATTTCTTCCTGAGTTTCCTTAAAATTATACATACCTAATAATTAACCTAGTAAATTTAAAAAACTAGTGTTTTTAGCTATTCTCCCACATAAATCTTTATAAACTATTTTTCAGCAATTTTAACTATGCAAGACTCTTCAATATGGACAGAACGTTATCGTCCAAAAAAATTTTCTGAAATTATAGGACAAGACAAAATAGTAGCAAGAATTCAGTCTTTTGTAAAGCAACAAAATATTCCTCATTTACTTTTTAGTGGACCTGCAGGAGTGGGAAAAACAACATTATCTTTAGTAGTAGCAAAAGAATTGTTTAAAGATACCTGGAATCAAAATTTCCTAGAATTAAATGCTTCTGACGAAAGAGGTATTGATGTAGTAAGAAATACAATTAAGAACTTTGCAAGAACAAAATCTATCGGAAACGTCCCATTTAAAGTAATTTATCTAGATGAATGTGATTCCTTAACAAGAGAGGCTCAACAAGCATTAAGGAGAACAATGGAAAATTACACCTCCTCTTGCAGATTTATTTTATCTTGTAATTATTCCTCAAAAATCATAGATCCTATTCAAAGTAGATGCGCAGTTTTTAGATTCAGACCTTTAGAAAAAGAAGCAATTAAAATAATAGTAGAGAAAATAGCAAAAAAAGAAGAGCTGAACATAGATGGACCTTCGATTGATGCAATTTATTCAATTTCAGAAGGAGATGCAAGAAAAACTGAAAACATTTTACAAAGCTGTGCTTCAGTCTCAAAACAAATTTCAGAATTTTTAGTTTATGAAATAGCATCAGCAGCTCAACCTAAAGAACTAAAAGAAGTTCTAGAATTAGCAATTCAAAAAGATTTCACAAAAGCTAGATCTTTATTATTAGATGTGATGCTAAAGCATGGTTTATCGGGAATAGATATGATTAAACAAATCCAAAAAGAAATCTGGAGTTTAGAATTAGAAGACTCAAAAAAATTAAAACTAGTAGAAAAATGTGGAGAAGTCGAATTCAGAATGGTAGAAGGTTCAGACGAATATTTACAATTAGAAGCACTATTAGCATCTTTCAATTAAAATGTTCACTCAAAAATACGCCCCTAAAAATTCAAAAGAAATTGTAGGACAAGATCAAGCAATTCAAAGGCTAAAATATAATCTAGAAAACAAAACTCCTTCTCTAATACATGGAGAAACAGGAGTTGGAAAAACTTCTTCAGTTTACGCAATTGCAAATGAATTAAATTATGAAATCTTAGAATTAAACGCATCTGATTTTCGGAATAAAGCCCAAATAAGTTCCGTTATCGGAGGAGCAGCACAACAACAGAGCCTGTTCATGAAAGGAAAAATAATTTTAGTAGATGAATTAGACGGAATTTCTGGACAAAAAGATAGGGGTGGATTACAAGAATTAAATAAATTATTACCTCTAGTAAAGCACCCCATAGTTTTAGTTTCGAATGATATATGGAATAAAAAATTCAATACATTAAGAAAGAAATTAGATTTAATAGAATTTCACAGCTTAGACCCTACAACAATTTTCGATTTTCTAAAAGAAATAGCAAATAAAGAAAATATAAATTTCGAAGAGCAAGATTTAAAATTTTTATCAAGATCTGCAAAAGGAGATTTAAGAGCTGCCTTAAATGACTTACAATTCTCCACAGAAAATAATATCTTAGATTTAAATCTACTATCTGAGAGAGCTCAAACTCAAGAAATTTTTAACGCTCTAAAATTAATTTTCAAAACTTTAGATCCTAAAATAGCCTTGTCATCATTAGATAACTTAAATGAAAACTTAGATGAAGTTTTTTTATGGTTAGAAGAAAATTTACCTAAAGAATATTCTGAAAAAGATTTAGAAAGAGCGTTTGATTATTTATCCAAAGCAGATGTGTTCAAAGGAAGAATTAGAAGGAGACAATATTACAGATATTTAGTTTACGAAAGTGCTTTCTTAACAGCGGGAGTTGCGTTATCAAAAAAAGAAAAGTCTTCAGGATTTGTTAACTACACAAAACCTTCTAGAATTTTAAAAATGTTTATTTCCAAAATGAGAAATTCAAAAAAATTATCTATTTCCAAAGCCTTAGCAGAAAAAACCCATTCATCTACAAAACAAATAATGAATAATTTTGGTTTTTATAGAGGTTTCTTAAAAAATAATGAAGTTATTGAGGAACTAGAATTGACTGATGACGAAGCTAATTTTCTAAAAACCTAGTTAAACTTTCGATAATATCCTTTTCATCTTTTTTAGATAGGTCAAATTATTTTCAAACTCATCAGTGTACATAATTTTAGATATTCTAGTTGTTTCAAAATCTTCAAAGAATTGAACGATCCTAACATAATATTCTTTTTTTAGATATTTCTTCCCTTTCCCTCTATTTTCCTCTATTTCCAGAACCAAAGTCCTTAAATCTCTAGCGAATTGTCCATAATCTTTTGGTTTTTCCCAAAATTTCCACCAAGCCATACAAGTTTAAATTCGTAAAAAATTATAAGCTTTTCTAAAAGCATAAAACTTAAATATAACTTTTAAATTTTTATTATATAAAATGACATTAATTTCAGAAATTCAACCAAGACAAGGAAAAATTGATTTAGATGCCGAAATAGTTTCTAAAGATGAACCTAGAGAATTCGAAAAATTTGGTAACAAAGGCAAAGTTTGCAACTGTAAAATTAAAGATTCTTCAGGAGAGGAAATAACTTTAACTCTATGGAATGAAGATTGTGATAACTACAGCGTCGGAGACAAAGTAAAGTTGACGAATGGTTATTGTGGAGAATTCCAAGGAGAAAAACAATTAACTGCAGGAAAATTCGGAAAATTAGAGAAAGTAGAAGCTCAAGAAGCTTAATTTTCAGAATATTTTTCTCCAACTATCGAAAGTAGACCCTCTACAAAATCATCTCTTGCACACATTCCTTTTTCTTTTAAAATTTTCTTGTATTCTGTTAAAGCACTTAATTTTGTACTTGTGTGTGAAACATTAGTAATCCATCTCTCTGCCAAATAGAGGGGTTGATTTAACACAGTTGAAAAATCCCTAGTTTCTAACAAATCGTGCTCCTCCATTTTGACATAGTCAGAAATTTTAGTCAATAATTTTGAACTCATAAAGTCTTTGTTAAATACATCTTGTGGATAGAAGGCAACACGTTTCCCTTCAAGTAATTCTATGACTCTTCCCTTTCTTGGAGTATGGTGATGTTCTATAATTTCTATCGATTCAGAATCTAAACCATCAATATATCTTTCATTGTCAGGTCCTCCTGTAGTAAAAATCCTTCTAGGGATTAAGAAATCTCTCCTTAGATATATTTCATTAAATCTTTCACTCCCCTGTTTGAATTTAGACCTAACAACATCATCACTTATATCATGTAATATGCAATTAATAGCAAACTGTTCTAATGTTTCTCTATCTTCAATACCAGAGAGACTTGCTATGGCAACAGCCAAACTCGCAACATCAGTAGAATGTTGAATAGTTTTTGGGCTATACGAAAAATATAACAAGATCGCAGGATTTCTACAAGCAGGAATTATCATATTATCATAAATATTATTCCTAACTTCTCTTGAAGTCAATAAATTTTCTAAATCTCTCAATCCCTCGATCCTCTTCTCAAAACCTCTCTCTTCAAGATTAATTTTTGTTATTATTCTTCTAAGGTTATCATTAAGTCTACTTATATCAGTCAAAACCTTCTTCCTATAATCTGTAGCCAAAGGCTGTAGTTTTTCAAGAGTATCAACACCTCTACCAAAATCCTCTAAAAAATCTTTTCTCTCCTGCTCATTGTCAAACACTATTACTTCAATAGGATCTGTTCTATCTTTTCCATTTTCCCGGACAATTTCAGTATCTTCGTCTCGAATTCTTTCTAAAACAGCTGGACTTAAACCAGAACCAACATTAGATGCAAGACCTCCATAACCAAACTCTATTCTTTCGAGAATTACATGAACTTTCCCAGTACCCAATTCTTCTTCTAAGTCTTCCAAACCCAATACTTTACTATCTGGTATTTCCTCTAATTTCATGTTCAAATGGGGCTCATTTTAATTTATAATATTAGATATCCTATAAAATATATTTTAAAAAAAAGGATTATTTTCCTTTTCTTCTTTAACACTTGTTATTGGGCCGTGCCCAGGTAAAATTACAATATCATCCCCTAATGAAAATATTTTCTCTTTAATAGTTTCTAAATGTTTATCATATTTTATTTCAGAATTACCAATACTTCCAGCAAAAATTTCATCTCCCACGAATAAAAAATTATCAATTAAGAAAGAATTACTTCCAGCAGTGTGTCCAGGAGTTGCAAAAATCTTTATAGAAAATTTATCAATAGAGATTTCTTCGTCTTCCCTAAGATTCATTATTATTTTACAATCTAAATCCCCAACACCTTCACTATGATCTGCATGTCTATGAGTCAACAAAACAGCTTTCAATTCCTTTCCCAACTCATTAACTTTTTTCTTAATCGTTTCAGGGTTTGCACCAGTATCAATCGCAACCACCTCATCATCTTCAACAACTAAATAACTATTCACATTATATCCATGGTAATCATTCTCAATTTTAATTACATTCCCTAAATCTTGTTTAGAAGGTTCCCAATTTTCCAAAGTTATTCTTTTCAATTTAATAAAATTTAATTTCAAAATCTTAGAAAGTTTCTTAATTTGTCCTTCATCTGGTTTTAACTCATAAGATTCCATCTTTTCTAAATCTTTTTTAGAAATTTTACTTTCTTCTTCCAACTCATTCAAAGAAATATTTAATCCTCTTCTAGCCTTCTTTATAATATCACCAAATTCGTCTTCTAACATTTTAAATTTGAAGCGCTTTTAATTTATCTACTCTTTCATGCAAAGGAGGATGAGTACTAAACAATTTCATAAAACTCTTCTTAGTAAAAGGATTAACAATAAAAAAATGTTCCGTAGCTTGATTTCCAAATCTTAAAGGATGATCTTTGACACTAGAATGTAATTTCTCTAATGCACTAACTAATCCATGTTGATTATGGATTATCCTAGCTCCTGTTTCATCAGCTATAAATTCTCTACTTCTAGAAATAGCTAATCTAATTATCGTAGCAGTCACAGGAGCAATTATCGCCAAAGCTAATAATTCTAAAATGTTAATACCACCTTCTCCATCTCTGCCAAATCCACCAAATATTGCTCCCCACCTAGCCATGAAAGCAACATAAGAAATAACTCCTGCAATAGTTCCAGCAATAGTTGAAATTAAAATATCTCTATTCTTAATGTGAGCAAATTCATGAGCAATAACTCCTTTTAACTCATCATCATTTAATAATTTTAAAATTCCTTGGGTAGCCGCAACAACCGCATGTTTTGGGTTCCTACCGGTGGCAAAAGCATTTGGATTTTCACTAGGAACTATGTAAACTTTAGGCATAGGAACTCCAGCCAAATCTTTAACTTCTCTAACTAACTTATACAATCTAGGTTCTTCATTTTCTGTAACTTCTTTGGCTCGATACATCATCAAAACCATTTTATGACTAAACCAATAGCTACCAATATTCATTATTACAACAAACACCCCAGCAAACATCAAACCTTGTTGACCAAAGAAACTTCCAATGACTAATAAAACTCCAGTCAAAATTCCCAATAACAAAACTGTTTTAATTTGATTCCCTATCATACATTAACCTAAAAGAATTAAATTTAAAAGATTACCGATATCTTTAAATAATAGTTTTCTATCATATGTTTTAAAATAGGTGATTAAATGGCGGCAGATATATGGGTGATAAATGTTCTTGGCATTGTGTTCGCTATTGTCGCAGCTCTATTAATTATAATTAAAATCCTTCCAAGAATAAGAGATATCGCAGATCCAATACTTGGAAATGACGAAGCTATCAACGGTTTAATGTCTTTACTAGTGATCTTAGTTTATATCTTGTTATTTGTCGGAATTATAAATCTAATAAAAAATATAGACAATCCGTATCTAAATTACGTATCTGTTTTAGATCCAGGAGTAAATTTATTCGTTTCTTTATTGCCTTATTTTAAATGGTTAATCTTTGCGTTAGCTTTAGGATTAGCAGCAAAGTATATTAAAAAGAATTAATTTCTAACACTTATGGCGTATAATATCATTGTGGGTAGAGATAAAGAAGATTTAGCAAAATATGGAGACCAAGGATTAATTCTATTGGGAAAAACTTATGTTAAGATGGGCCGTACAACTTCATTATCTAACCCTATATACGTAGACGTAGCTAAAAGTCATGTCATTCTACTAACAGGAAAAAGAGGAAGTGGCAAATGTCTTCATGGAGACACACTAGTCAACCTATCTGATGGATCTCAGATGCCAATCAAAGATTTGGAAAATAATAGTGAAAATATTTTATCTTTAAGTGAAAAACTAAAAATAGAAAAAACACAGAAAACTGAATTTTTTTCCAGAGAAGTGGATGAGCTAATAAAAGTAAAATTAAGAAGTGGAAAAGAAATAAAACTAACAAAGGAACATCCACTGCTAACAATAAAGGGATGGAAAGAGACGCAAGAACTAACAATCGGCAGCAGAATTGCCACGCCTAGAAAAACTAATAATTTCGGAAACAAAAATTTATCAGATCATGAAATCAAACTTCTAGCTTATTTAATTGCAGAAGGACATACGAAAAAAATAGTCCTATTTAGCAATAATGATGATAAAATTGTTGAAGAGTTTAGAAATGATATGAAAAAATTAGACCCAACTTCAAAATTAACAAAGGAAAAAGAAGGGCATTATAGGATTTCTAATCCTTCTTACAAAACTATTTGTTTGGATACTAGCAAAATGGTTTTTGATAAAAAAAGACACTGTTGGGCCAAAGGAAGCAAAATAATTAATCAGAAAAGAAAAGTTAGAATATTCCTAGAAAAATACAAGATATATGACCTCTCAGCACTTCAAAAATTTATACCAGAACAAATAATGAGATTAAGGAAAGAGAAGATTAGCTTGTTTTTAAATAGGTTGTTTAGTTGTGATGGAAGTATTTACTTTAATAATTCTAGAAGTGGGTGGGAAATTAGTTATGCCTCATCCTCTAAAAAGTTGATAAAGCAAGTACATCATCTACTTCTTAGATATGGGATATTGTCAAGACTAAGAAATAAAAAGGTTAAGCTCAACAATAAAATCTTCAAATCTTATGAGATAGTAGTCAATGTAGAAAATTCTATAAAATTTATTAATGAAATAGGATTCTTTGGGGAAAAAGAAAAAAAAGTAGAAAAATTTAAAGAAGATACAAAAAAAATTTCATTTAATAGCAATGTAGACACAATACCGAAAGAAATATGGGATTTATACAGGCCAAATAACTGGGCAGAAGTTGGAAGATTCTGTGGATACAAACATCCCAAAGCTATGAGAGAAAGAATTCATTATTCCACAACTAGACAAGTTTTATCGCAAATTTCTAAAGCTGAACAACACAACGGATTGAAATTATTGGCAGAATCAGATGTTTTTTGGGACGAGATAATGTCTATAGAAAAATTAGAAGGAAAATTTAAAGTTTATGATCTGTGTGTTCCAGAAAATCACAATTTTGTAGCTAATGATATCATAGTCCATAATAGTTATTCAATGAGTGTAATGGCAGAATCCATGGCAAATCTCCCAGAAGATGTTAGGAAAAATTTATCTATCGTAATCCTAGACACAATGGGAATCTTTTGGTCTATGAAATTTCCTAATGAAAAAGATGCAGATTTATTAAAAGAATGGAACTTAGAACCTACAGCTCTAGAAGATATTAATATTTTTACTCCAGCAGGTTATTTCAATAAACATAAACAACAAGGCATCCCTGTAGACTTTCCTTTCACAATAAAACCTAATCTATTATCTTCTTCTGATTGGGCAAATACTTTTAATCTAGAAGTTAATTCCCAGCCTTCTGTTTTAATTACTCGGATTTTAAAAAAACTAAGAGGAAATTATTCAATCCATGATATAATAATGGAAATAGAATCAGACAAAAAATCAACTGAAGAGACAAGAAATTTGGTAGAAAGTTTATTTGAATCTTCTTTATCTTGGGGATTATTTTCAGAAGAAGCGGAGGAATTTAAAAACTTAACACAACCTGGAAAAATATCAATTATTGACATTAGTTGCTATTCTTCAATTGCTGGAAGTTGGAGCATTAAGGGTTTAGTAACAGGTTTGATATCACAAAAGATACTACAAGAAAGAATGTTAGAAAGAAAAAAAGAAGAAATAAAGGAAATAAAGCAAGGTTTCTCCCCATTTAAAAAATCTTCAAAATCTTCAAAGTTACCTCAAGTCTGGATGCTGATAGATGAAGCTCACGAAATGCTTCCCAAAAATGAAACCACCCCAGCAACAGCAGCTTTAATTTCTTTACTTAGAGAGGGAAGACAGCCTGGAATTTCATTAGTTTTAGCTACCCAACAACCTGGAAAGATCCATAATGATGTTATTACTCAATCAGATATAGTTTTATCTCATAGACTAACTGCAAAACAAGACATAGACGCCTTAAATAAAATGATGCAAAGTTATGTGAATTTAGGAATAACAGAACAAATTAATGATTTACCAAGAGAAAAAGGGGCTGGAATCTTATTAGATGATACTTCGGAAAGGATATATCCATTAAGAGTCAGACCAAAATTAAGTTGGCATGCTGGATCCTCACCTTCGATAGTTCCAGAAATAAAAAAAGAATTAGAACTATGAAGCCGCTATAGCTTCTTTCAACAAATCTTCAGAAACCTTAATCCTCTGCTCCTTTATAGCCTTTATGACCATTCTTAATTCTTGTTTGTATCTATCTATATCTTCTCCAGACAAAGACTCTTCAGCGACTTCCAATCCTTCCAGAAGAGTAACTAAGGCTTTCTCTGCATTTTTTTTCGTTTTCAATTCAAACATTTTAATGTTCCCCAATTAAGTCCGCAGCACTTGCCCCAATTATTGCAGGTATCGAAACAGCAGCAACTTGTTTGTAAATTAACGCCCAAGGCGAATGTCCTGTAATTCCATAAATATACAATACAAAAAATATGACACTTAAAGCGACAATATATATCAAAGTTATTCTCAAAGGAACAAAGCTCAACACTTTAATTTGTTTTACTTTTCTAAAACCTGCGGCGTAAATAAAAACTAATCCCACAATATAAGCAACAACTAATAAGGAAGTAGCCCTTATAAGAGTTAATTGCTCAGCAAAATGAGCTCCTTCTAAAAATGCGAAATGAGATGTAACTCCAATAAAACTACCAATTAATGCCTTACCAAAATCTTTAGTAGTTATTTTCTTTAAAGGACTTCCTTGCAAATCTTCTCTTAGTTTTTCTAAATCTTCTTCAACATCTTCATCTTGTTTCAAAGCCTTCTTACCAAGTTTCTTAATAGAGCTATCGTTTTTTTTCTGTTCTTTCTCATATTTTAAAATCTTATTTAATTTTTTATCTAATTTCTTTAAAGAAAGCTTTTTTGAACTCTTTTTTTTAACAACTTTTTTCTTAGGCATAAAATAACTAATTTAATATAATATTTAAACTTTATCAACTTTCAAATCAACACAAACCCTAAATTTTCCAGGCCCAAAACTACCACATTTAACAATTTTAACAACTTTAAGTCCTTTAATTTTCTCTAAAATTTTATCTGGAATATCCTCTTCTTTTTCAAAATCATATAAATGAATAATTCCATTTTTCTTTATTTTTTTTACAGCTAAATCTAAAAACTCATCAGCATCTTTTGGTAAAGGCATTACTATCCTATCAAATTTTTTTCTTAGCTTAGGCAAAATATCATTAACATTTCCTTTATACAATTTAACATTTTTTACTTTATTTAATCCTAAATTCTCTAATGCATATTTGTGTGCTTTAGGATTTATTTCAACTCCAACAATTTCTTTTGCTTTAGAATTTTTACTAAAAACAATGGGATAAATTCCAACTCCAGAAAACATAACTAATACATTTTCATCTTTTTTAATTAATTCACTAATTCTCAATCTTTCATTACTTAGTCTCGGAGAGAAATAACAAGTCTCAACATTTAATTTAACCTCAGCACCACTTTCTTTATGCGTCGTTTCTTTTTTTCTTTTTCCGGCTAGGATGTTAATTTTTCTAGTTCTAAAAACTCCAGAATGAACTTTAGTTTTAACAGCTACAGTCTCAATATTCCTTATCTTTAACACTTCCTCCGCCTTTTTCTTCATACCTTTAAACTCTTCAGAAAAAATTGCTATACTTCCAATAGTGTCAAAACTTGTCATAATAAAATAAAAAAAAGAAAAAGAGGTTTAAAAAAGTTTAGAAACTTTTACCTAACTTCAAAAAACCATAACCAGTTTCTTCTAAACCATCAAAACCGTTACCATCTCTTCTCATATGTCTTAATTCTCCAAGATTGTCTGTAGCTAATCCACCTTCTAAGAAAAT